>NZ_JAHHPO010000360.1 GCF_024606365.1 Endozoicomonas sp. ONNA2 | reverse complement strand
ATAGCTGAACAGGGCTATTGATGCTTGAATAATGGATTTAGCGAATGGTTACTTTTCAGAAGGCCAAATTGGTATTACTCGGGCGTTACCCGCATCACTTCTGCTATGGTCGTCATTCCTGCGGCAACTTTCTGTGCACCTGATTGTCTCAGGCTATTCATGCCTTCCTTGATACACTGTTGGCTGAGCAGTGTGATGTCAGGATTCTCATTGACCAGCGCTTTGACCCCAGGGCTCATGGTTAAAATCTCATAGAGACCGGTACGCCCACGATAACCCGTTTCCCGACAATCAAGGCAACCAACAGGCTCATAGACTTCTGAGGGTGCTGGCCCGGGGTTTGTCAGGGCTTTCCAGCCGATGGTGTCCAGCGGTGCCCGGGCTTTGCAATTTGGGCAGAGGGTTCTGACCAGGCGTTGTGCCATAACGCCCAGCACGGTGTTTTTGATGAGGTAAGGGGGGACGCCAATCTCGAGCAAACGGGTCAAGGCGGAGGGCGCATCATTGGTATGTAGCGTAGAAATAACCAAATGCCCCGTCAGGGCTGCCTGAATGGCTATCCCGGCGGTTTCAAGATCACGGATCTCGCCCACCATAATAATGTCAGGGTCTTGCCTTAACAGTGCCCGAAGCCCTGAAGCAAAGGTCAGATCGATGTTGTGTTGCACCTGCATCTGGTTGAAGGTCGGCTCCACCATTTCAATAGGGTCTTCCACAGTACAGACGTTCACCTGATCCGTGGCCAACTGCTTCAGGGTTGAATAAAGTGTGGTGGTTTTACCAGACCCGGTGGGGCCAGTCACCAGAATAATACCGTTGGGCTGGCCTGACATTGCTTTCCAGCGTCGTTCATCTTCGCTGGAAAAACCCTGAGCGCTGAAGGATTTTATCAGTAATTCCGGGTCAAAAATCCGCATCACCAGTTTCTCACCAAACGCGGTGGGTAGTGTGGACAAACGCAGCTCAACCTCATAACCATCGGTGTTACGGGTTTTCAAGCGCCCATCCTGCGGCTTGCGCTTTTCGGCAACATTCATACGGCCAAGGATTTTCAGGCGGCTGGTCATGGCGGCGGCGACTTTGACTGGCATCTGATAAATCGGGTGCAGTACGCCATCAATTCGAAATCGGAGATTGCATTGTTCCCGACGGGGCTCAATATGGATATCGCTGGCTTTTTGTTCAAAAGCGTATTGGAGCAGCCAGTCAACGATGTTGACGATATGTTCATCGTTGGCGTCCGGAGCCTTGCCTGGCTCCATCATCTGTTCAAAGCTATTGGGCGAGGCCGAAGTGACACCAGCCTCCGAGCTGGCCCCCATGACTGACTGCGCCAGGCGATAGAACTCCACGGTATAACGTTTGATATCGGCAGGATTGGCAACAACCCGCCGGATCTCACGGCGATTGACATGGCGCAGATTGTCTTCCCAGGTGCGATGCCATGGCTGGGCGGAGGCAACCACAATCTCGGTGTCGGTCACCTCGACAGCAAGGATCTGGTGTCGTCTGGCATAGGCATGGGACATGATGGAAGTAATGTTAGCAGCGTCAATCTTGAGTGGATCAATGTGGCAGTATGCCTGACCAGCCAGTTCGGCGAGCCACTGACACAGTTTCTCGATATCCAGCTTGCTACCCGGATGACAAAGATCATCCAGCGCCAGATCAGCAAGGTATTCCAGGGGGTGCAGACGGGCTTGTTCAGGGGTGCGAGGGCGGCCGAGAATATCATCAGCGGTTGTCTGATCGATATGTTTGCTTCTGACCAGATCAGACACAACCATGGCCAGATCCAGCATTTGCTCCCTGTGGTGCAGGCCATCTGCTTGTTTATTGTTCATTTGAATTACCGTTTTCAGCTGGAATTTTTATATTCTCTCTTTTTTTGTGGCACTGGGACAAATGGATTTAAAATCCTGTAATTTTCCCGGCCCACTGCCGGAATGCCTGTTGGCGATCAGTTGGCAAGCTTGTTCAGCCTTGTCTGGTCAGACGGGATACGTGCAAAGCAGCACCAGAAGGCCATTTTCCGGCTCATTTTCCGGTCACACTGGATTTTGAGAAATTACATAAAAATCATAGGCGCATGAGTGCAAGGAACCGGTGCCCTGTTCGCCAGATTGTGAGCATATGTGCAGGATTTGAAACTGCCTTCTATAATCAGGCGTTCAACCGGATGGATTTGCAAAATGCCTACCAGCAATATTCTGGCGAGTGTTTTTGGCCGCTCACCAATAGGACCTATTCAAAAGCATATCACCACTGTTCATGAATGTGCTTCTCAGCTGGAGCCATTCTTTCAGGCAGTGTTCGCTGAAGAGTGGGAGACTGCCTATGACCTTCAGCAGAAAATCATCAAATTTGAGCACGAAGCGGATGCCATCAAGCGAAGTATCCGCCTGTCACTTCCCAAGAGTCTTTTTCTGCCGGTTCCCCGCACCGATTTGCTGGAGATTGTGACCGTTCAGGATAAGGTTGCGAACCGTGCCAAGGATATCGCAGGCCTTGTGGTAGGAAGAAAAATGGTTATTCCTGAATCCATGCACGAAGCATTTCTTACCTATGTACGCCGTTCAATTGCCACATCTGCACAGGCATTGAAAGCCATTCATGAGCTGGACGAGCTACTGGAAACGGGTTTTCAGGGACGAGAAGTTGATCTGGTGGAAAAAATGGTTGAAGAGCTGGACAACATTGAAAGCGAGACGGACAAGGACCAGGTAAAAATACGCCGCATGCTGTTCGATCTTGAGCAGACGCTGCCACCCGTTGAAGTCATGTTTCTGTACAAAATTATCGACTGGGTGGGTGATCTTGCCGACCGGGCTTCCCGTGTTGGTAGTCACCTGCAGTTGTTGCTGGCCCGTTAACTGAACCGGATGCAGACTGATGAGTATTATCGCTGAATATGGCACAGTTTTCCTGATTCTGGCTTGCCTGTTTGGGTTTTTTATGGCCTGGGGGGTTGGGGCCAACGATGTTGCCAATGCCATGGGAACGTCAGTTGGCTCCGGAGCCCTGACGGTAAAACAGGCTATTCTGATCGCCATCCTGCTGGAGTTTACCGGTGCCTATCTGGCAGGAGGGTCAGTCACCGATACAATACGCAAGGGGATTATTGATCCGTCCATGCCCCTGCTGCTTGAGAACCCCAATTTGCTGGTATATGGCATGCTGGCCTCACTGCTGGCCGCCGGCACCTGGTTGCTGGTAGCTACTCATTACGGCTGGCCGGTGTCCACTACCCATTCCATTGTCGGGGCCATTGTTGGCTTTGCCGCTGTTGGCATCTCGGCCGACGCCGTCAGCTGGGGAAAAGTGGCCACCATTGTTGCCAGCTGGGTGGTATCTCCCTTGATGTCGGGAATGTTCGCCTTCCTGATTTTTGTCAGTGTGCACAAGCTGATCCTGGATACTGAAAATCCCTTCAGAAATGCCAAGCGCTACATGCCCCTTTACATGTTTCTGGTTGGGTTCATGATGTCCATGGTGACGCTGATTAAAGGCCTCAAGCACATTGGCTTACCGTTGGATTATACCGAAAGCATTGTGCTCTCACTGATTATCGGGTTGGTCATTATGTTTATTGGCCAGATGGCGCTGGCAAAAATAAAGGAGGATGTTCAGGCGGATATGTCATTTCACTTCTCCAGTGTTGAGAAAGTCTTTGGAGTGATGATGATTTTTACCGCCTGTTCCATGGCCTTTGCCCATGGCTCCAACGATGTGGCCAATGCCGTAGGACCATTGGCAGCGGTCGTCAGTGTGGTATACAGTGGCGGTGAAATTGTCGGCAAGTCTTCCGTTCCGTCCTGGGTTCTGCTGCTGGGCGCTGCCGGTATTGTGGCAGGGCTGGCCACCTGGGGCTATAAGGTCATGGCAACGATCGGCTCTCACATCACCGAACTGACGCCCAGCAGAGGTTTTGCCGCAGAGCTTGCTGCCGCCTCTACAGTGGTGATGGCGTCCGGCACTGGCTTGCCGATCTCCACCACCCATACGCTGGTTGGTGCGGTTCTTGGCGTGGGGCTGGCGAGGGGGATTGGCGCTTTGAACCTCGGTGTTATCGGTACCATTTTCATTTCCTGGCTGATCACTCTGCCAGCAGGAGCGATTCTGGCTATTATCTTCTTCCACTGCCTGAAATGGATTTTTGGCTAACAAATCCCGGATTTGGTTTCCAAGAAGATCTGCCCTGTTTATCATCATTAGGTATTCCCTTTAGTAGACGGTGATAATCAGGGTTATGAGCAGTCAGCAACCAACATTCCAGCATGCACTTGCAAAATTAATAGAAATACCTTCGGTCAGCTCAACCCTTCCTGATTTTGATATGAGTAACCTGCCGGTTATCAATGAACTGGCGGTGTGGTTTGAAGCGATGGGGTTTCAGTGCGAAATTCAACCCCTGCCCAAGGCGCCACACAAGGCAAACCTGATTGCAACCCTGGGCAGTGGCCCGGGAGGCCTGGTACTGGCCGGGCATACGGATACAGTTCCTTACGATGAAAGCCTGTGGACAAACTCCCCTTTTGCCCTGGAAGAAAGGGATGGCCGGTTTTATGGCCTGGGCGTCTGCGATATGAAAGGCTTCTTTGCCTTGGTCATGGAAGCCGTTCGGGAGTATCTGAACACACCTCTGAAAGCACCATTGATCATTCTGGCCACGGCGGATGAAGAGTCCTCAATGAATGGCGCCCGGGCACTGGCTGAACTCGGTCGACCTAAAGCGCGGTATGCTGTGATTGGTGAGCCTACCGGGATGCGACCTATTCATATGCACAAGGGCATTATGATGGAGCGCATTCAGATTCTTGGGATGTCCGGTCATTCCAGCAATCCGGCACTGGGCCGTAATGCCATGGAAACAGCCCATAAGGTGATCACTGACTTGATGCAATTGCGCAAAGAACTGGCAGAGCGTTATCAAAACCCCGGTTTTACCATTCCCACCCCCACCTTGAACCTGGGGTGTATTCATGGTGGTGACAACCCGAACCGGATTTGTGGGCAGTGCCAGCTGGATTTTGATATTCGTATGCTGCCGGGGATGGACAGTGAACAACTGCGACAGCACATTCGTCAAAGGCTGAAGCCAATTGCTGCAGCAGATCAGGTTGAGATCTCACTTGCAGCAATTACACCGGCTATTGAACCGTTTGCCGGTCTTGAGAACTCTGAGCTGGCCGTTGCCTGTGAGAAGCTGACAGGGCATCCGGCAGAAAGCGCTGCATTTGGTACAGAGGCTCCATTCTTTAGCCGACTGGGCATGGATACCGTGGTGTTGGGGCCAGGTGATATTGATCAGGCACACCAGCCGGACGAATACCTTGCACTGGATCGAATAAACCCAATGGTTGATATTTTGCAGTCATTGATCAGACAGTACTGCTTATCCTGAAGCACTTCACGATGTTTTTTTCGCCTGAGCGTATGATGCTCAGAGTCGTTTTTACTGGGTAAACAAGTGTGGCTTGCGTGAAAAAAAAGGAAAATCCGGCAGACAGCGCAGAACAGTACGTGAAGTTTTTTCGTCAATCATCACCCTATATTCATGCTTACAGGGGGAAAACCTTTGTGATCATGCTCAGTGGCGAAACGCTGGCTCACCCGAATCTCGGTAATATCATCAGTGATATTGCCCTGATGAGCAGCCTGGGTGTCCGACTGGTGCTGGTGCATGGCGCTCGCCCACAGATTGATGAGCGTTTACGGGAGCGAGGCATTAAAACAGTTATTCACCAGGGGGATGCTGGTAATGGCCGACCGCATAATGAACGACGGGTCACTGACAAGCAGAGCCTGGAATGTGTCAAGGATGCCGTAGGAAATATGCTCACCCTGATTGAATCAAGGCTCTCGGTAGGGCTGGTGAACTCACCCATGCATGGCGCCAGGATTCGTGTTGTCAGCGGTAACTTTGTCACCGCCAAACCCTTGGGGGTGCTGGATGGCATCGATTTTCAGCATACTGGTGAAGTCCGCAAAATAGACAATCAAGCGATCGAACAGCTGCTGGATAGCGGCTATGTGATCTTACTCTCTTGTCTTGGGCTTTCACCCACCGGCGAGATTTTCAATATTGAAGCAGAGGAAGTGGCTACCCGGACCGCAATCAGTCTGCAAGCTGCAAAATTGATACTGTACGGTGAGCGGCAGGGAATTTTTGATCACCAGGGGAATCTGATCAATAGAATTTCTCCCCAGGAAGCCCATAAAGAACTTGAGTCGCAGATTGGCGAGTCCAGAAGACTGCTTTCCTCTGCCGTTACGGCTTGTTCCGGTGGTGTCGAACGGGCTCAGATTATCAGCTATCAGGATGATGGATCACTGCTGATGGAGCTGTTTACCCGTGCTGGTGCCGGTACGCTGATTTCCAGAGATCACTATGAAGAAGTCCGTGGAGCAACCATTGAGGATGTCGGCGGTATTCTTGAGCTGATCCGCCCTTTCGAGGAAAAAGGCATACTGCGTCGTCGCTCCCGAAAAGAACTGGAAAGGGAAATAAAGCTGTTCAGTGTCGTGTTGCTCGATGGCATGATCATCGGCTGTGCAGCTCTTCATCCGTACTGTGAAAAAGGTGCCACCGCAGCGGAACTGGCCTGTGTTGTCGTTCATCCTGAATATCGCCAGGCACAGCGCGGTGATCGTTTACTGGCACATATCGAAGCACTGGCGGAAAAACAGGGCATGAACGAAATCTACGTCATGACCACCCAGACTACCCATTGGTTTATTGAGCGAGAATTTGTTGAAATTGCCTATGATGATTTACCGGTAGAACTCAAAGCAAAATATAACCCCAAAAGGCAGTCGAAGGTTCTCAGAAAAACGATAGGTTAACTACTTAAGGAGCCGGTTAAAACTGACACAAACCGGGCGAACTACTGACCGGTTTGTTTACTGTCAGAAACCCACTGCAGGAATCGTTCACGGGTTGTTTCATCTGCCTGGTTATACCAGTACTGCAGCATGCTTTCGCTCATTGGCTGAGCTGTTGCCGGTGCTGGCATAACAGCAGGTTGGGGTTGTTGGGCAACCTGATATGAAATACCTTGCGGGGTTGCAATATAAACGGTTCCAGCCATTGCCCGAACAGCAGCCGGACTATCCGACAGGTTAAACTTCTGGATATCCTCCACCGTGTCTCCTCCGATCAATAGGCCAGATTTATTAAAAACGCTGAACTCAAAGGGAATCGTCTGGCCTTTGACATTGGTAATTGAGAATTGCGCCTCTGGCGACTGTGACAGTTTATCGGTATCCCTTGTGGTTTTTAGTTTCGGGGCATTGATGGTGTAGGTCTGATCGCCGGACAGGTCAAACGTCATGACATACGGGCTGGTAGTAAACAGTTTGGTGTCTCCACCGTCCCTCACCAACGTTTTCAGCTGAAAAACCAGCTGGTGACGGCCATTGCCAAGAGCGAGCCCCTTCTTGCTGTCCAGTTTATCGGCATTCTTGCCATCAAGAACCAGCAGCTTTGTTTTATCGGGCAGTACCAGGGTGTTATCAGCAATAACTGGCATGGCCAGAATAGAAGCAAGCAATACACTCAACAGACGACGTACAAACATAAGGCAGTGTTCTCCTATAGCCTATAGATAGATAGATAGTCTGTCGATTATAGGTTGGTACAACGGCCAGTTCGTATTGTTGTTTTCCGAATATTGAACTGCGGTCACTTATCGATAACCTGTACCAGGAGGCTGTCCGAGAATAGACTGCCCTACTGCGGTTGCGATAAATTGGTCT
>NZ_JAHHPO010000359.1 GCF_024606365.1 Endozoicomonas sp. ONNA2 | reverse complement strand
GCACGACCGGCTTCCGAAGGTTTCAACGTCTTCTGAAGTTACGGATTCAGGTATTCGTTTGACGTTAGACTATAAGGTCATCAAAAAAGTTTCAGCTTGCCAACCTTACCGCTCTCACTCCTTCATAATGTAGTCATCTGTCGTCTTCAAGGAGACAACGACCAGTTTCTTTCTGAAACTGCCGTTGTCCGAAAACGATTCCCGGGTAACAATTTCAGAAATAAGTCCGGATGCGGCCCTGTCGAATAAGGCGTCCGGGTCAGAGGATATGTGCAAATCCGGATACCATTCGCAACGAAGCTTGAGAAAGTATTGGTAACGAAAATCAAAATCATGCCAGTAGCAAGAATCCCCACCTTTGAGAACTGGATCGCAGACGCCAAGCCAGGAGTCCTTGATAGTACGATCTGGCGAATGACGCTTGAGAGTCAAATGTTTGTAGTAACGCTCAGGCTTTCTCTGTTTTGCCACCTGGCAGGAGCTGTTGTAGATCTCGAACAGGTTGATGTCTTCTGTACCACCGGATCGGGTAAAACAGGTCACGCTGAGCGTTTTGTGATCCATTTTACTAACATTATCGCCCTGGGCTTTAAGCGTTGTCAGAGTATCTGAACTCCAACCGGCAACCACAACGGCGTGCTCAAGCCCCTGAATTTGGCAGTCGGACGAGGCCGGGTGACTGTTGGTTTCCCGGTCCACCTGGACAAAAACGATGACATGACACTCCATTCGAAAGGCATGGTCGAGCAGCGACACCATCTCAACCGGGTCTTTAAATTCAAGTAAACTGGTGTCCATTCCCATAGCGCAGGCCACTTTCTGAAACTGCTCGGGCGAGGTAATCTCACCTACGGCCGAACCGCAGGCCTTGGCAATTTTACGTGCGCTTAATGCATTCGTATCACCATTTTTGTAGGGCAGCAGCTGGCCGCAGGCACATAAAACATGGTGCACAACGGCCAGGGCGTAAACCTTGCACTGTGGCCCCAATTGCAAACCAAAGTTCTTCTCGCAACGAGTCAGTGGCGTGCATCTGGGAACTGAATGATGAATACTCTCCATAAGCGTGCTGACCTGAATAAAGCGCTTCTGAAATTTGACCGATTTATTGGCTGATAGTTCATATGTTTGTTCTATCAGGCAGTGGCAAAATGTTTGCCTTGAGGAAAGCGGCAGCCAAGAACACACTATAGCCATTCCTGAAAAGGGGGTTGTCGCAAAAGGAACCAGAAGTTTCCCAGAATAATTTCGACGCTTTGAACCGGTCTCCGTTCATCCTCAGTGGAGTCGAAGGATGGCTGGCACAATATGAGGGGCCAGAGCTCTTGCCGCTCTACCGTCTCCAATCACAGAGACGATGGCCACAGTACCAGACATGACCTTTTCTGGCCCGGGTTCTGTCACATTTGCCGCACCTACAACGCTAAGCGGCTGTCCGGGAATTTCATTTTCATAGCAAAAAAAAACCATGTAATTCAAACTATTCTTACCGCTGCCATAAAACTGGCTACTGTTATCAATCCCCTATTAACGCCTTTACCGATGTAGAAAAAAGATGTTGAAAAAACAGTTGCGTGTCAGAAATGCTCAAACATCACTGACCTGTTTGCTTCTTTGTGTTTGCCCTGTAAGACAATGGATTAATATCTCCGTAAACAATTTTACTATGAGGTAATGATTTTGATACGGCAATCAGGCGTAAACCCGGCAGGCATGGCCATCGACCCGCAACCTGTAACAACCCCCACTACAGAACCGGAGGGCCGATGGAGAGGGTGGGAGGTGATCCAATCGGGGGCTAGTGCATTTATTCGGTCACTACACCCCTTGTATGATCCACTCAATAGCCACCGCCACCTGCCAGTTCAGGAAGTTGCGGACTCTGCTGCTGGCATTGATCCTTGGGGCGTTGTTGGCCAGAACAATAATTTCCATCAGTTCACTGCACTGGCAGGACGGGCGATAGCAGCTTATTCAGGCCTGCCTTCACAAATCAATAATCTGCTGAGCTATCTTGCCAACCCGGCGGTTGTGGGCCGGTTTGCCAGCGATCAGCTCAATGCGTTCAATGCTTGCGGAGATTCGATACCTGAGCCTGGCACACAGGGAAAAGACATCGGACGAGACTTTGGAAAACACGAAAGGCAAAACCAGAAAAGCCTCACAGAACCTACGACACCAGTATGATAAATCCGCCGCCCCAACGCTATCAGCCAGCCAGTTGCCAAACACACCCTTGGCACCAGGAGGCTGTCCGAGAATAGACTGCCCTACTGCGGTTGCGATAAATTGGTCT
>NZ_JAHHPO010000358.1 GCF_024606365.1 Endozoicomonas sp. ONNA2 | reverse complement strand
TGCAAAATATTTTCACGCGCCATGGGCATTTGTGTGCTTTTTTGTATGTCGTGCGTGAGTACAAACAGCCTCCGACAACTAAAATAACTCTATATAAATTTGCCGGTGATGTTTGTGCGGAATATTTCAGAGAATTCCGGGGGATATCGCCGGTTGACGCCCTCTGGTGTGATAGTTTGCGCTGTTCGATCAAGACAGACATGGCACTGGAAACCGGCGGCAAAGCAGGTAGAATGCCATTCCACTCACCAGCAAGGTTGGTTCAAAAGATCGCTGACGCAGGCTGATACGACACACGTGCAGCCTTTTCCCGGACACCTTTGTTGGCGCAGCCTTTTCAATCGCCCTCCCGATCCCAAGGTTAAGATGCCCATGACTGACAAGCGCACACCTACCGCCCTGATCATCCTTGATGGTTACGGCTACCGTGAAGAAAAAGACAGCAATGCCATTCTGGCCGCCAAAACGCCGGTCATGGATCGTCTGTGGCAAGAGAAATCGCACAGTTTCGTTTCCGGCTCCGGAATGGACGTGGGTCTGCCCGATGGCCAGATGGGTAACAGTGAAGTTGGCCATATGAACCTCGGTGCTGGCCGCGTGGTTTACCAGGAGCTGACCCGCATTACCAAAGCCATTCAGGATGGTGATTTCTACGACAATGAGGTGATTACCGGCGTCGTGGATAAAGCCATTCACGCGGGCAAAGCCGTTCATATTATGGGGTTGGTATCTCCGGGTGGTGTTCACAGCCATGAGGACCATATCCATGCCATGGTTGAACTGGCTGCCCGTCGTGGTGGCAAACAAGTTTATGTTCACGCCTTCCTGGATGGCCGTGATACCCCACCGCGCAGCGCTGAACCATCCCTGGCAAAGCTCGATGCCCTGTTACAGGAAAAAGGCATTGGCCGTATTGCCAGCCTGATTGGTCGTTATTACGCCATGGACCGTGACAATCGCTGGGATCGTGTGCAGCAGGCTTATGATCTGATCACCGATGGCAAGGCCGAATTTGCTGCAGCAACCGCGGTTGAAGGCTTGAAAGCGGCTTATGAGCGTGATGAAAACGACGAGTTTGTCAAAGCTACCGTGATTGGTGCTGAAGCGGTCCGCCTGAACGATGGCGATGCCCTGATATTTATGAACTTTCGTGCTGATCGTGCCCGTGAAATCACCCGAGCGTTTGTTGATCAGGACTTTGATGGCTTCTGCCGCAGCCGCGTGGTCGATCTGGCCGGTTTTGTGATGCTGACGCAGTACTCAGCGGACATTCATGCCCCTTGTGCATTTCCGCCTGGCGAGCTGGTGAACACGCTGGGTGAATACATGGAGAAACTGGGCAAGACCCAGCTGCGTATTGCAGAAACCGAGAAGTACGCGCATGTCACCTTCTTCTTCAGCGGTGGCCGTGAAGAGCCGTTTGATGGCGAAAAACGGGTGCTGGTAGCCTCGCCCAAAGTGGCAACCTATGACCTGCAGCCAGAAATGAGTGCGCCTGAAGTCACCGATCGCCTGGTTCAGGAAATTCGCAGCGGTGAGCACGACCTGATCATCTGCAACTACGCAAACTGCGACATGGTTGGCCATACCGGCGACTTCAATGCTGCGGTGAAGGCAGTTGAAGCGGTAGACGAGTGCATTGGTCGTGTGCTGGAAGCCCTGGAAGAAGTCGGTGGCCAGTGCCTGATTACCGCTGACCATGGTAATGCCGAACAGATGAAAGACCCGGCAACTGGTCAGGCCCACACAGCCCACACCTGTGAGCTGGTACCGCTGGTGTATGCTGGCCCGCAAAGCATAAAGCTTAAGGACGGTATTCTGTCGGACCTGGCGCCGACACTGCTGGCATTGATGGGTGTGGCCCAACCTGCCGAGATGTCAGGAAAGTCCCTGCTGGTTAACCGGGAGGCTGTCCGAGAATAGCCTCCGGGGCTCTGCCTTCCCCATTGTGGATAATTTATGTACTGCACTTATCCACAACTGCCCTTTGTGGGCGGTCAGGAGACAATATCCAGCAGTTCCACCTCGAACACCCACGTGGTGTATGGACCGCCCCGTAAATGAACAAGCGGGCTGTCTTTTACGGGCATCGGTGATCAAGCCTCAACCAGTCGACCGTCTCTATCCACTATCCAGGTACTGAAATCACGGGCCAGACCTGTATTACCCGAATAGTAGGTTTCAGCTTCTGTCTTTAATGCGTGGATACTGTTGGCACCCGTCTTGGCAGAGCGCTGATAACGCCCGCTGAAGTGGGTAAGAATCAAATTAGGCACACCGCTGGCCTCTGCTGCTTCAGCAACCATCCTGGCTGAGCTGTGCATCCAGACAGGCCCGGCTTTTTGCAGCGCCGCGTCGGTCAGTGTGGCTTCGTGAACTAGCAGGTGGCTACCTTGCAGTGCTTCAATGAGCAGTTCTGGCTGGTCGTTATCACCGGCAATAATGGCTATTCGACTGGCTGGCGGCGGTTGCAAAACCTGTTCCGGGAGGATCGTCCGGCCGTCCTCAAGGGTAATAGTCTGCCCTTTTTGTAAAAGCCCCCATAGCTCGCCTTTGGGAACGCCGAGAGCATTCAGTCGCTCAATGTTCAGCCGGGTACTGACTGTTTTTTCCGCAAAACGATAGGCAAAGCTTGGTACACGGTGGGAGAGCTGGTGAGCCGTGACAGCAACCCGGGTATCCTGATAGTGAAAAGCTGGCTGGTCGCTGGGAATAAACTCAATATTAAAGGGCAGTTCCGAGACAGCTGCATAGTGTAATGCCGCCTTGACAAACTGCTGAACGCCGTCAGGTGCGCAGATAGTCAGGGGGGCCTGCCGCCCCTGCATGCTGGCAGAGGTAATCAGTCCGGGCAGACCATACATGTGATCGCCGTGAACATGAGTAATAAAGATGGTTTTGAGATTGTTGAGAGTATAGCGACAGCGAAGCAGCTGATGTTGCGTACCTTCACCACAATCCACCAGATACCACCGTTTGGCATCATCCATGGCCAGTGCCAGTGCTGTGACATTTCTCTCGGTAGTAGGCATTCCTGCTGAAGTTCCCAGAAAAGTCAGTCTCATAAACACCTGCTTTGATCATACTTTGGCTTTATTGTACCAGAGGAATACTTCGTACTTATGAAATTTCTTGCCTATTGAGTTGTCAAACGGATGCGACTTATGTTCATCAATTTTGTCTGGACTTTCATTATGGCTTATCCCGAATACACTTATTCAGTTTCAACGCCGACCGTCGTAAGTTACGACACGGTTGAGTTACAAGGCAAAGTGGGTGAATCAGCCTGCTTTTGTACCCATCAATGCAAAGAGGTAATACCCAGGATAGCAATGGCTGACACCGATGATGTCAGAATTAATGCTAATACTCGCTGTTTCGAAAAGAGAGGTTGGCCTCATCGTGCTGTCCGCGCTGTTTATTCCGATGGGTATTTTGGCAAGGGCGTCACAAGCCAGCAAAAATGCATTGGCAGGGAGTATTCGAGACCCAGCAGTGCTCGCGATCATCTGTCCAATGCAAACAGCTCCATGTCCGTGTTATCTGGAGCAGAAAATCAGGAAAAAACAACCGCTGCGCATTGCTCTGATGACCGGCGGTGTTTCGCTTTTTCAACCTCCCATCTTGCCAAAAGACAGATGCCCGATGGTTGCAGTTCTCGCCAGTATTTCGAGCGACATGCAATGCCATTAGCAGGAACTGACTTCTCCGGAAACAACAGGGAGCCAGGAAATCCTCTGATTTCTGCCGATATGGACGGTTATACCCCCCATACGACGCCGGATCGTTATGATCAGGAACAGATTTATTCACAGCGTTTAAATGAATTGAGTCGCTATCAAGATCTGATTGAGGAAGCGAGACCTTTCTTCACTGACAATACTCTCGAAGCCTATATTCAGGAGTTTTTGTCTGGAAAAAGAGCAGAGCTGGAGCTGTCCAGGCTCTTTATCCAGGATTCAATAACATGGCCAAGAGTAAGTGGTTCGACATCAGGTGAACGCTCTTGTCACAAAAAGCGTACTCACTTGCGCATGACTCCCGGGCAAAAAGAAGAGCTAAAGACAATCCTGAAAAGCCAGAACCCCTCTGATTTTGGCATTAATGACAGCAAATGGACCTCGATGAATATCAGAAATCTGATCAAGGAGCGATTTCAGTTAGATTATAAGGTGTCTAATGTGAGATATATTATTCACGCAATGAAAATGACGCTTAAGTCAATAAATGGAAATAACCCGTCCATTCCACCAGGATAATGTGAGTCGAGAGTACTTCTGACTCCACATTAGCGAGCAAAGTCGACTTTGCAGGGTAAAAGTCTGTATCGAGGCAGAGGCCAATGCCGAAACCACCCATGGCATTCATTTAATTGGGCACACCCTTTCCTTGTCTGTATCTGATCCTTAATTGCAGGCATACTGACAGGGTTTTCGCCAACAGCCAAAGACGCCTCCCATGACACTTTTCAAATCGCTGCTTCCGGGCAGATATAAAAAAATGTTCACAGCACTGGTGTTTGCTGCCTGTGCAATCATTCCCCAATTGGGTATCAGTAATGAACGGGTGGCAACCGAGGCAGAAATCAAGGCCATTGAAAGTGATATCCAACAGGCAAAAGAGCTATTGGAATCTCTCAATGCAGCACGTACTTCTGCCCAGAAACAGCTGCAGAACAACGATAAGGCTATTCAACAACTGAACACGGATATCATTACTTTGGAAGCTCGCCTTAAGGAGGGGCAGGGCGAAATAAAAAAGCTCCAAAGCCGTCAGCAGCAACTGACGGCAAAGAGTGAACGGCAGAAGGTTCAGGTTGCCCGCAGTCTGCAATCGCTTTATAAGAGTCTGGGTGACAGCCGCATCAAACTATTGCTGAACCAGGAAGATCCGGACAGTGTCTCCCGGCAATTGGTTTATCTTGAGTACTTTCAAAAGGCACAACTTCAATCCATCCGGGAGTATGAGAAAACCCTGGCGGAATTAAAATCTGTGGAACATGCCCGGCGAACCATCATCACCCGACTGAATCAGGAAAAGACAGTGATTGACCAGAAAAAGCAGTCGCTGGTCAAACAGCAATCTGAACGTAAACGACGGTTGAGTGAGTTGGCGAGTCGTTATCGACAGGGCGGGAAGTCGCTTAAACAGCTCGAACAGGAGCATCAGAAGCTGGATAAGGTGCTGGCCAGCATTATCAGTCGGCAGCTTGGCAACAGCGAGTCTTTCAACAGTCGCAAAGGCAAGCTGTTATGGCCGGTGGAAGGGCGTGTGTTGTTTAAATTCAACGAGCAGAATCCGGAAACACGCATGCGCTGGCAGGGCATGTTCATTGCCACAACATCCGGAACGACGGTTAATGCGGTTCATGATGGCCGGGTTATCTTTGCCGATTGGCTAAGCAGTTACGGCCTGTTGGCGATTGTTGACCATGGCGATAATTTTCTGACACTTTACGCTCACAATGACGCCATTCTCAGACAGGAAGGTGATACCGTGCTGGCCGGTGAGCCACTGGCATTGAGTGGTCAAAGTGGTGGGCAGCAGACCGAGGGCGTCTATTTTGAGTTGCGCCTGAATGGCAAACCCCAAAACCCATCTTTATGGCTTGGCCGAAAGTGAGGAAGGGAATCCGGTACATTGAAACCATGTACCACTATCGGGGAGTAGCCCAGTGTAGTTTCAAACGGTGATACCGATAAGTAATTTCTATACTTCACTGAATTAAATAATGCTCGGGAGCATTCATGAATTTGATTTTTAACCTTAACCGGCTGGTCAAGGCATTGGCCCTGGTGCTGGCTACCGGGCTGGCATTCAATGGCTGGGCTGATGCGGCTGTTCAGGAGGGACAGACGCCAGAGGCTCCTGTCTCTGAAATTATCAGCCAGTCTCCAGTAGCTCAGGACACCGGGCATGATGAGCAGCCAAAAGGAAAGCTGCCGCTGGATGAGCTTCGGGCATTTACCGAAGTCATGGAACGTATTAAAAAAGCCTATGTTGAGGAAGTCGATGACAGGACGTTGCTGGAAAATGCCATTCAGGGAATGCTCAGTGGGCTTGACCCCCATTCTGCCTATCTGAAACCGGATGACTTCAAGGAGCTGGAAGAAAATACGTCCGGAGAATTTGGTGGTCTGGGCATTGAAGTAGGCATGGAAGATGGCTTTATCAAGGTGGTGAGCCCCATTGATGACACACCGGCAGCAAAGGCCGGCATCCAGGCAGGGGATTTAATCATCAGGCTGGACGGAGTGTCGGTTAAGGGAATGAGCCTGGGAGAGTCGGTGGATAAGATGCGTGGTAAAGCAGGCACCCCCATCAAGCTGACGATTGTCCGTGAGGGTGCGCAGAAGCCCCTTGAGATTGCCCTGGAGCGTGCGGTTATCAGAGTCCAGAGTGTGAGGGCCAGGCATCTTGAGCCGGGTTATGGCTATATTCGTGTCAGTCAGTTCCAGGCAGATACCGGCCATGAGCTGGTCGATACCTTAAAAGAACTCAAGAAAGAACAAAAGGACGGCAAGCTTCACGGACTGGTTCTTGACCTGCGCAACAATCCAGGGGGGGTGCTGCAGGCGGCGGTTGGCGTTACTGATGCCTTTATCAGCGAAGGGTTGATTGTTTATACCGAAGGGCGAATTCCAAACTCTGAGTTAAGGTTTAGCGCATCGGCTGATGATCCTTCAGGGGGAGTCCCATTGGTGGTATTGATCAATGGCGGCTCTGCCTCTGCTTCCGAAATTGTTGCCGGTGCCCTGCAGGATCATAAACGGGCTGTGTTGATGGGAACCGAGTCTTTTGGCAAGGGGTCGGTACAGACCGTATTGCCATTGAGTGTGGATTCAGCCAAGGGATTAAAGTTGACCACTGCCTTGTATTATACCCCCAATGGCCGATCCATCCAGGCCGAAGGTATTAAACCGGATATTGTGGTTCCGCGTGCCAAGGTAACCCCGATTGATGCCCCACAGCAGTATAAGGAAGCTGATTTGCAGCGGCATCTCAGCAATGGCAATAAAGATGATGTATCCAACAGCAAAACAGCCAAAGCCAATAAGGCAGAACAAGAGACAGCACAGCTGCTGGCCCAGGATTATCAGCTGAATCAGGCATTGAACGTATTAAAAGGGATGCACATCAATGCGGTTGCAGTGGTTGCACCAGAAGAAAAGAAGACTGCTGCGCTCAAGCCTATGAAAACCACGCCATAAGGAAGCCTAAAAACGATAGGAAACCCCAAAACTTATAACGGGCTGCCAACGGGCAGTTGTCGTTTCATCGAAGTTATTTCTTGAGATGGATTTCAAACTATTGACTGTAGGGGCTGCAAGATTGCTCCCCTCATTGTTTTCATAAACAGCGCCAATATCCACTCGAACACCAAGACGCGCCTGATCCACCATTTTCTTCCAGCCTACACCAAGGTAGGTCTTGTTGTTATAGCGGACACTCTGCCAATCCCCGGATGAACGATGAAAGCTGGCGGCAGACATACTGAAGTTGTTATCAAATGGTTGATAATCAATGCGCAGGCCTTTGGTGTTGTCGGAAGGGCTTAATGATTGGTTGCTGAGTTCTACGGTAGAAGAGGGGGCTTTATCCCGGGAACCTGCAGCATGCTGCTCAGGCACCAGGTCAACAGTACCAGTAATATGCCCATTGTCGTCTGCCTGTGCAGTGCTCAGGACAGTTAATCCCAGGGCAATGATTAGCAGGTGACTATTCATGGTAACTCTCTCATGGCAACTCTCTCATGCTCATGGCAATTTCACTCCAACCTTTTAACCATTGGTCATGAAAAACTGGAAAACTGTTTGCTTTGTGCCCGTGGATATTGAATAACTTTTTTATGACAGCGCACTTTATCCTCTCTGTATTTATCACAAGATTCAACTGTTCTTTTGCACAAACTTTATCTATTTTTTATTGCACAGTTTTTGTTCACTGAATCCATTTCATGGACTGTACAAAGCATGCACCAAGTATTTCCCGCAATATCCGGTGAATTTACCATTCTGATGCCCGAACCATCTCACTGATAGACTTGGCGCCAACATCGATTAGCTGTGGATAACCCCCATGCAAATTCAAAATATGCCCAACTATGGCGCAGTTCCCCCTGCGGAAATGGCAAAGCTGGCTGAGCAGGCAGTTATCGGCAAAGCCAAAAAACACCCTGAGGTAACCGTGATTCTGGCCATTATGGCCGGTGTCTTTATAGCCATTGCCGGTATGTTCTATTCCGTGGTGGTGGCCGGTGCCCAGGGTATGCCCTACGGTATGTCGAAACTGGTGGGCGGTATTGCGTTCAGTACCGGCCTGATGCTGGTGGTGCTCTGCGGTGCCGAACTGTTTACCAGCAGCACTTTGCTGTTGATGGGCAAGGCCACGGGTAAACTGAAGTTCCGTAACATTGTTAAAAACTGGGGGCTGGTTTACGTTGGTAACTTTATCGGTTCCATTCTCTTTGCCCTGCTGATTGTTGGCGGCGGTGTCTGGGAAGGCGGCAATGGTCAGGTAGGTCTCTCCTCCATGTATATTGCCAAGGCCAAATTGGGCTATCCATTCTTCCAGGCCCTGATCCTGGGCATTCTCTGTAATCTGCTGGTTTGCCTGACCTACTGGATGAGCCTGAGTGCCCGCACGGCTGCCGGTAAAATGATGGCCTGCATTCTGCCGGTAGCGGCGTTTGTTGCCGCCGGTTTTGAGCACTCCGTAGCTAACATGTACCTGTTGCCTGTGGGCTATATGATCAAGTCCCTGGCGGGCCCGGAGTTCTGGCAGGCGATTGGTTACACCGCTGCCGATTTCGACGTGATTAACCTGAGCAACATCTTTATGAATCTGTTGCCGGTAACCATCGGTAATATCATCGGCGGTGGTGTGATGGTGGGTTTGAGCAAGTGGTTTGTGTACCTTCGTGCTAAAGGTTAGTCAGTACTTCACAGAATGACCCCTGATGTGGTCATTCAGTTTCTGCGTGGGAATGCATCACCATCTGCCTGATGCCCTGCGCTGTTTTTCTGCCAATCCCCCGGGTTTGTGCCAGCTCTTCAACCGTACTCAACAAGACGGCTTCAATCGAGCCAAATTTCTGCAACAGGGCCCGGGCTTTCAGCGAGCCAACACCCGGCAAACACTGCAGCATATTTAACGCTTGCCGGACAGGGTTTTTGGATGGCACAGGCCGGGAACCAATACCTGCAGAATTCATAACCCCTCGGAACTTGCACCACTGTCGCCCCATCATAATCAGTAATGCAGCGGTTTCATCCGGGTTCATGGAACGAAGTACAGGAATACCAAAATACAGTGACACTGTAACCAGAGCCCCTTGAATAGACTCTCGTCGTATACCGGATGAGCACAACATGCCAGCAGTCCCCTCAATCAATAAAACTTTTCGATAAGGAAAGCAAAACTGGCTCAGTTGCCGGAATAACCGGCCATCAATAATGGAGGCAGCCAGGTCGATCAGCGTTTTCCGCTCAACCAGCCAGTGGTTGTTGACTTTATAATCACCATTGTCAAGAAAGACGGTGTTCACGACAACACCTTCCCGATCCTGCAAAGTGTCAATAATTCCTGAAGCCCTTTCCCGATAATCAATGTCAATCACAATATTATGCATAGTAAGTAGCTAACCATATGAAATCATATATTTCTGACTCCTTGTGCCGGCACTCTGCTTCGTTACAACTCCGGTCACATAGCTACGGCTATGCTTCCTCCGTTGTGCCTCGCATAGTACCAGCCCAAGTAGCCAGAAATATACGATTCCATATG
>NZ_JAHHPO010000357.1 GCF_024606365.1 Endozoicomonas sp. ONNA2 | reverse complement strand
TGCGTGGATAAAGTTCAAATGATGGCATAAAAGGTAAGACCTGCACTCCCTTGAATCTGATCGGGGTCAGGGCCCATAGAGGCCGAAAACCTGATGAGGTGGGAGTGAGCGGATCCATCAGGGCCAGAGGCATTGAGACCTTACCCCAAAGGCCGGTTTCTTTATGAAGAGAATGGAAGCATTACATCACGTTTTACATTGGTAAACGTCACTGCCTGTCTCTCCTTTACCTCATTGATTGAGTCAAAATAATCGTAAGGAGCCCTGCCTTTCAAAAGTTTCACTTCTTCACCTGCTTCAGCTTTTTCACCTCTTTTAGCGTCCACACAGTGGTAAAGAGGTAGCCCCATCTCGTCAGCAATGTCCCGTGCGGCATCAATGAACAATAAATTATTCTTGTCGGGATAGCCCTTCTCAAGAAATAACGCAGGGCGATCATCCTGATCCAACACCATACGAATAATACTTCTGCCAAGGATATTTCCTTTGCTGCTCTTTCTAATAATCATGGCATTACGTCCATCCATCAAATAGCTCATCAGTGCACAGCTATAATAGTGAACGCCGTTCGGTGATAGACAGGTGTGAACTTCAAGTCCACTGATAAAAAGATCCCAGGGGTCTTCTGAGAGCTTCAGGGTTTCTTCCGGGGACAACAGCTTGTTTCGGGTTTCTTCGCTGAAGTCACTGAAGTTCGCCCCCCAACCTGCCTGGAATTCGGGGTATTCCTTGTAAACAGCCTGCAAATGTGGATTATTCAGCGGTGATTGCCTGTTCTCAATAAAAGTATTGTTAACGTTGGTCTCTATAAACTTATGGATAAGGTCTGTAATTTCTGTAAACCCGTACTCTATCATTGACACCATATAAAAAGGCAGGAGATGGTAATGTCGTTGTTTCATCAGCCATTGTGAGAGTTCCTCATTTTCTCCCTCCAGAACACTCCCCCCTTTTTCGGCGATCAACAATGGTAGTCCTTCCTTCTGACAGCTAAAGCCCATGCTGTGCAAAAATTGATTAAACCTGTCTCCCATCTTGAATATCATATGAAGCCAACACAATTTTTCGTAAGTCAGACTTTGGGTGAGCTTTTTCAGGACCGGCATTAACATTGCCTTATTCATAACCTTGCTGGTCAATGCCCGCTCAAGAGTAGCCAGCCACTGATAGAAAACCTTGCCATCTTTCAACTGTCGCCTGCTCTTGCCGGCGCTGGGAGCTTGCAAAGATTGACAGAGTTCCACGATGTCATCTTCTGAGAGTCTATCGGGCACAAATGCCAGCCATTGCAACGGGGCCATTCGCAAATGCGGGCCGCCACTGATTCCGGGCTTACCCAGTATTTGCTGTATTTTCTGGGTACTCTGAACCAGGCGGGCCAGCCCACTGATCAGATAGGGAATATTTTTTGTGTTGCCATGTTCTGTGATGACCCCGACAAAGTGTTCCAATACTGAAGTATCCATTATTTCTTTGGATGATTTGCAGGCGGCAATGATCACCAAAAGTCGATGCACTTGCACTTTGATATCTTGCCTGTCTTCAAGTGGTGATCTGGCAGCCAAATTGCTTTCCAGATTGTCAACTGTAGTCCGTAATACCTGTGAATACTCCGGGGTCATTTTACCAATGTTTGCTCTGAGTACGGATAGATAGTTGTCCAGCGGTTTGCTTTCAAGTAAAACAAACCCATCGATATCACTGAGTTGTTGGAGCTCTTCAAACTTTGAGACAACCGGTGCAGGTGTTTTCAATAAATTTGCCACGGCACTAATATAACGACAATAATCGATTGAGCCCGGTTGTTTCGACAAATAGGCCAGCTCTTTAGCAATATGCCAGATGCCAAGTGAATGGGTGGTATACAGGACAGATCTAATGTACGACGTTAATTCAGCAATATCAGCCTCCTGTGAAAAGCCGGAACAGGCTGCATACAGGTACAGTAATCTTGTTGTATAGAGTTTGAAATCTCTATTATCACGATCGACTGATAAATGCCCACTCTCTCCAACTCTCGGCATGAATTCTTTTTCAATATTGTCAACTTCGCTCAACAGCTGTCTGGAAAGTTCGTTGTTTTCCAATTTAAGGATTTGCCTGATTTCAAGAAGCCTGTCCTTGATCATTTTATCAGGATTTAATGCTGTCAATTGTAAATTAATTACATTGTCCTCCCTTGACAGGGAAGGCGTATCAGGAAGACTTTGAAACAGCCTCTTTGCCTTCTCAAATCGAATGGACACAGGAATCCGAACAGGTTCCCAATAGACGTCTGTTATGGGACATTTGAGTTCTTTTTCAGCAGCCAACATAATCCGAAGTTTGTCTGCCCCACTTAAAGAATGTGTTTTGGATAACTTTTCTAACGTCTTCAAAACACTAAGCTTAAGGCACTCAAGAAAAACGGCACATTGCACCTCATTGTTTGGTGACTTTTCTATTGCCTCATATTGAAATTTATCCACCAGATCCCTGGCGGCCATCCGTATAGCTTCAGCTTTTGAATCAGAGCCTTGTTTCTCAGGATCGGGTTGAAGATTAACCTGCCGTTCAGATAGCTGTTTAGTCCCGGCAGAATTGACAATTTTCTCTGACAGTGCGGTGGCGCCATCTTGCAACCTTACCCGCTTGTAAGGGTTCTGAATGGAGTCGTCTTCTGCTTCTGCCGAAAAGCCAATGGGTGACTCCATGTTCGATTCATGCAGCTGTTGAGTTAAACCATTTATCGGGTAAAAATCCATTTTACCGACCTCCTGTGTGGGCATGCGTGCGAAAAATTACCAAACTCGTCGTAAAGCATCGCCCAACCGGGCCGCGCAGGCGATGATACAAGGCGAT
>NZ_JAHHPO010000356.1 GCF_024606365.1 Endozoicomonas sp. ONNA2 | reverse complement strand
AGCCTCAATTTCTCGCAATCCTCGCTACGGGCGCTATTCTCGGACAGCCTCCTGGAAAAGTTAACAGATCACGGCCTGATGGATAGTAAACAGGTTTTAATTGCGGCATCCGGGTTTGTTAAATTTAACGGAAAATCCCGATTGACAGGGAATTTATAAGCATCCTGTTATTGAGTACCACTCGCTAATACTCTCAACTTCTTCTTCTGATATCAGCCTGGCGATATTACTCATCGGCTGGTGAGTAGCTCTAGTGCCGTTTCGGTAGTATTGCAGTTGCTTGACCATATAGTCTTTCTTCTGACAGGCCAGATTAGGGTTAAGTGGTGTGGTACCGATACCGGTTGGACCATGGCATCCCGCGCAGAGTTGCATTGCTTTTGCCTGTGCTGCTTCAAGGTGTTTGGGCGGCGGCTGAATTTGAGTGGTGGACTGCTGATCGGTGCACCCAGCCAGCAAAAAAACAGTGGCTAATACTATTTTCTTGATGTTCAGGGTTATTTTCATAGGGATGTCAGTTTCACTTGAATTTAAGGGATCAGCGGTAAGGTGGCCAGGAGGCTGTCTGAGAATAGCGCCCGTAGCGAGGACGGCAGAAAATTTCCGACTCCTTAGACCAATTTTCTGCCACCCCAGTAGGGCAGTCTGTTCTCGGACAGCCTCCAGGGGTAATGGATAGATTGGAATTTGAATACCCAATTCTCCTACGCTCGCCCATGCATCTTAGAGCCTGATGACGTTTCGTTGCAAGCCCGAGTCTCTTCCGGAAAATGAGCCTGAAGTGTCATGCATCTCATGTCAGCTGCACCTGACAGAACCCTGTCAAACCGCTACAATCGCCAAAAATCACACACCGGCAGATAACCATGAGCGATTTTATCATTGCCCCAAGTATCCTTTCTGCAGATTTTGCCCGTCTGGGCGAAGAGGTCGATCATGTTCTGTCCGCCGGAGCGGACTGGATTCACTTTGATGTCATGGACAACCATTACGTCCCGAACCTCACCCTTGGCCCCATGGTATGCAAAGCCCTGAGAAAGTTTGGCATCACCGCTCCCATCGATGTTCATCTGATGGTAAGCCCCGTTGACCGTATCATCGGTGATTTTATTGAAGCCGGTGCCAGTATGATTACCTTCCACCCGGAAGCATCTCAACATATTGATCGCAGCTTGCAACTCATTCGCGAAGGAGGCTGCCAGGCCGGACTGGTGCTCAATCCGGCAACATCACCCGATCTACTTGAGTATGTGATGGACAAACTGGATATGATCCTGTTGATGTCGGTCAACCCCGGTTTTGGGGGTCAGAAGTTTATCCCATCTACCCTGAAAAAACTGTGCAGGGTCCGCAAACTGATTGATGATATCGGGCTGAATATCCGTCTTCAGGTAGATGGTGGTGTTTCAGCCAGCAATATCCGCCAGATTGCCGAGGCCGGTGCGGATACTTTTGTTGCCGGTTCAGCCATTTTTGGTGCGGACAATTATCAGGATGTCGTGACGCGAATGCGCTCCGAGCTGGCTGAGGTCGTGGCTTTTTGACATCCTCTCACCACTCAGCGGATGGATGGAGTATTCCGCGAGAATTGATAAAATATCCGGCGGTCATGCAGCCACTGCCATTTTCCAATCAGTTGCCTGCGAAGTTACCTTGCGCTGGTAAAGACGCGAACAAACCCGATTGTTGTGTCCCCATACCTGCTCCACAACCTTTGGCAGAACGGGTACCGGATTCGGCTTCTCAGATCTGAAAATCAGATAGTTAAGCGTGGTATATAACGCATATGCCCGACGCACTATATAGGCCTCGGGCTTACCCTGATAACCACTCACCGGGGGTATCAGCAACTTACTCAGCAGTTCGGCTCGTTCCTTGTTGGTGACGCAGAACCGCAAATTCCAGGATGCGTAGAGATCACTCCATTGCTTCGGCATCGGATAATTAAACAGGGGTTCCAGCCCCTGCTCATCCAACTCAGAAGCATGCCGGGTGTATTTTCCCGGATGATGCCGGGCCAGGGTCAAGCCTGCACAGGCATTTTCGTGACAGCCTGTGGCTGCCTCAACGGCGGTGGCTTCAAGGATATTAAAGGGCAAAATACAACGCCCCAGCGAATGGGGATAATTTCGTTTCTTTCGACCTTTCAATATCTTCACAATAGGCTTCTCAACGGAGATGAGCTTAATCGCTCTTTTGAAACCCAGCCCTCTGATAGCCCCCCCCCATGTTCTTTCGCTTGTTTTTCCACAAATGAATACACGCTTCCAGGACTTCAGCATTTTGAATCTGTGCCTTGGTTAGTAAATTAAGCGCCAGAGCAAATGGCAATACCGATGCCAGTTCATGAATAATTTCATTTTTGCCCTTTTCGAGCATGCCTTCGTTCGTTTCACAGACATTAATGATGTTATGAATTGCACGCATCAAATAATCATTGTCCTTGATATTCCTGAAAACCTCGCTGACTGCCTTTTCTATTGCTTCCTGCGAAATATCATCGGATAAGTTGCTACTGATTATTTCAAATATTTCCTGAGTCCACTTGCCCCTTCTATCCATCAGCTCAAGATCTGTGAAAGACGTCTTAACCTTTTCCCTCACTTCATTAATATCAAGCGTCTGTATCATATTACTGGCACAAGTATGCAATTCACTCAGGAACCTGGTTACCTTTTCTGTCTCTTCCGAACTCAGTAATGTTTCCGAGCGATCAATTGCCCCTTTCCTGCATAGTGCAATTTTCAAATAAATTGACAATACTTTATTACAGATATAAACCATAGGCCTGCAAATAAGGTAATCGGCGATTTTTTTCCTGATCGTTGGCGACCCGTTACTTTCATGTGAACGTCGGCCAAGTGCTGCTTCTGGATTATTGATATTGGTCTGAGTCAAGCCTTGAGCCTGCACCACTAATCCCCGGGTATGGGTGGAATCTCCATTTCCTATCATGTGCCCCTCTCTGCATAATTTTAACCATATCAAGAACGTACCCTGTTCATTAACTGGATAAACTGACAAATTGGTCAGAATCGGTAACAAACAGCCGCAGTAATGCTTCATTAAGAGCCAGGAATCTTTTCAGAAGCCGGGATTCCAGGAGGCTGTCCGAGAATGGCGCCCGACTGGGCGTCC
>NZ_JAHHPO010000035.1 GCF_024606365.1 Endozoicomonas sp. ONNA2 | reverse complement strand
GAATTTACCGGTGACTAATACTCTGATGGGCCTGGGAGCCTACCCGGGTTCGGACCATCAGTTTGTCGGGATGCTCGGCATGCATGGCAGTTACTGCGCGAACCAGGCAATGCACAATGCGGACCTGATTTTGGCCGTGGGCGTCCGTTTTGATGATCGGGTCACTAATAACACGTCGAAGTTCTGCCCGGATGCAAAGATCATTCATATCGATATTGATCCTGCCAGTATCTCCAAGAATGTACCGGCGGATGTGCCGATTGTCGGGCCAGTGGATGCCGTTCTGGATGCCATGATCCGTCGTATAGAAGAGACAAATACCCGGATTGGCCAGAAAACACTGGACGACTGGTGGCGTCAGATCAATGAATGGCGTGCAGGTCGTGGCGGCCTGTTCCCTTACGACAAGGGTGACGGCACCATTCTCAAGCCACAGCAGGTCATTGAAACACTGTATAACGTGACCCGGGGTGAGGACACCTTCATCACTTCCGATGTTGGTCAGCACCAGATGTTTGCTGCCCAGTATTACCCATTTGATCAGCCCAACCGCTGGATTAACTCCGGTGGCCTGGGAACCATGGGCTTTGGTCTGCCAGCCGCCATGGGGGTTAAGCTGTCATTCCCGGACAGCCATGTGGCCTGTGTCACCGGTGAGGGCAGTATTCAGATGAATATTCAGGAACTCTCTACCTGCCTGCAATATGATTTGAACGTCAAAATTATCAACCTCAATAATCAGGCGCTGGGCATGGTACGACAGTGGCAGGATATGCAGTATGACAGTCGTTATTCCCATTCTTACATGGAATCACTGCCAGACTTTGTCAAACTGGCGGAATCCTACGGGCATGTGGGCATGAGAATTACTGACCCGTCCAGGCTGACGTCGGCTATGGAGGACGCGTTCTCGCTGAAGGACCGACTGGTCTTTATGGATATCCAGGTGGACACCAGTGAGCATGTTTACCCCATGCAGATCAAGGACGGCAATATGGCCGATATGTGGCTCAGCAAAACGGAGAGAACCTGATGAAACGGATTATCTCTGTCCTGGTTGAGAACGAACCCGGGGCACTGTCGCGCATTGTCGGGCTCTTCTCCCAGCGTAATTACAACATTGAGACATTGAATGTTGCACCAACGGAGGATAAAACGCTGTCCCGTCTGACGCTGACCACGGAGGGAAACCCCCAGGTCGTTGAGCAGATTACCAAGCAGCTGAACAAGCTGGTGGATGTGGTAAAACTGGTGGACCTGACCGAAGGCGCTCATATTGAGCGGGAGATGATGCTGATCAAGGTGCGTGCCGGTGGGCCGCTGCGTGCTGAGGTAAAGCGGACAGCGGATATTTTCCGTGGTCAGATCGTTGATGTGACCAGCTCTGTCTACACCATCCAGCTGACCGGAACCGGTGAAAAACTGGATGCCTTTATCGAAGCCATTGGTCAGGCACAGGTGCTGGAAGTTGTGCGAAGTGGGGTGACAGGAATTTCCCGTGGGGAAAAAGTGTTATCTCTTTAAGCAATGCCTGTTAATTTTTGCTCATATACCCCGCAGCTTGGTGCGGGGTAGTTTATTCAAAGCCTTTGATTGGGGTATTTTTGGCAGCTACTTGGCAGTGATTCGGAAGATTTCTTTCTAATACTTCCAGAATCATGTTGTTGTCAGGATGGAATGCATTTTATTCCTGCTGCTGCTTCTTTTGCCCCAGCAACATCAAAGTTCCTTGGATAGATTTACTGATGGCAAATGAACCTTCAGAAGATCGACCATGTCTGAGCAGGATTTGACTTTTGCTTTTTCGTCAGCCAAGGATTTGTTCTGAATGGTGTGGAAGAAAGCATTAAAGGCGAAGACTCCCAATTTGGCCTCTATAGCTATCATTAGAGCAGATTCTGAAAGTTCAAGGGCGGTCTTTCCGTACTGGGTTCTGTCGTTGATGGAGGCGCCTCCGTCAAGCAAGTGCTGAACTGCCTTTAAATGACCTTCAATGACCGCGTAATGAAGGGGGGTCATCATGCCAAAATCCTTTGCCACCGCAGACGGTTTGGCAGCCAATTTTATGGAGGTAGCATTGACGAAAGCACCATGGCCAATCAGTTGATCAATAATCTCTGCCTTACCGAATATAGCTGCAAGGTGCAGAGGTCTTTGTCCCTTGCTATTTTTGGCATTGACGTCAGCCTTATTGGCAACCAGTACTTCAATGGCGTCATGTGCGTGGTGGCTGAAGACTGCACAGTGCAGGGGCGTCCCTCCAGAATGGTCACGGGCATTAATGTCGGCACCCCGGGTTATCATGGCCTGAATTTTTTCTTTTTGTCCCTCTTTAATCACATCGTAAAAGGCTGATTGAACGGAGCCAGGATAATGAAGTGTTTTAATGTCAGTATCCGAAGTTCTGGCCAGTAATTGGTCGAATAAATTCCAGTCATTGATTTTAATCAGTTCGCAGAGTAATCCAGCACGCATATCGTCACAAGGTGCCTCAGAGCGACACAGGGTACTGGCTAACGATCTGATTATGGGTGCAGTCAGTTTGTTTACTCTGTTTATCCAGTCCCATAGCGTCTTCCCGCGGCCAATAAGTACATTGGTGTCTGCGCCTGCGGTCAGCAGAAGATCCACGGTCTCTGTCTGACCGGTCTCAATAGCAATGTGAAGCGGTGTTTTTTCGTACTGTTTCCGGTGGAATTCCCTTTCACCGTATCTTACTGTGGATTTGTCAGTTCTCTCCCTCATTCTTCCTATGTTCAACAAATGGTGTATTGTCATTTCAACCCTAAATACTTTTGGCAACCATGAGGCTTGGGCATCAATATTAGCGCCCCTGTCAAGCAATAGCCGAATGGCATCATGTTGCCCATGTTCTACCGCAAAATGGAGGGGGGTCCTGAT
>NZ_JAHHPO010000355.1 GCF_024606365.1 Endozoicomonas sp. ONNA2 | reverse complement strand
GTGACCTACTCCCTCCACTAAATCGGCTCGCCGATTATAGTGGGGGCTTCTGATCGGGAGTTACATGGGACCCATTATGACGCATAGCCATAACCGCTGTCGTATAGGCTGCTAAACCACGACAGGGGAACACTTTATACACACACTCAGTCCGAGCGTTTCAGCAACAGAAGCCGGAAAACAGTTTTCGTTTTCCCGATTTGTTTCTCGCAGTTAGTCCAGCAACGGTGACGCTTGAGTATCTGTCCTGTCTGTCGAGTAGGCTGTTGTCTCAGCCACCAGACTCATTATGCAGGGCTTCGCAGTGTAATACAGGGGCTTGCTCTACGTAAGCCTCGCTACCCAGGCGGCCCGACCTGGGCGGCCCGACCTGGGCGGCCCCACCTGGGCGGCCCCATCCATCTCCATCCAAGCTCTCCTGGCTATGGATGGAGAATGCCGCGAGTTCGTTAAAATTTAACGAATCCCACGAAATTCTCTATCCATATCTGACGCATTGGGAGCAAAGCGACGCTCCCGGTGGCAGTGTCAGTTATGACGTGGTCATTGAATGACTGCATAGAGTTCCTGTTTTGGGAATTGATCAGGAGGTGAGATTACTCACCGTCCTCTCACACAACAGAACAAACGGTTCCGTATCACGGCGGTTCATGTTAAACACTTGATTCGCGGATTATAAGCAACCGACGATAGCAAACCCAACCGATCAAACAGCTTCTTCGGCAGTGCCTGATTCCATTCATATGGTTAGCGACTTATGTACCCCGACCATTCCTTGCACTTCTCTATCCCCTTTCCCGAAGACTGTAAACCGAAATGATCGTGTCAGTGCCATTGACTGACCTGGTATCACCTTTGCAGGTCACTAAGGGTATTATCTCCCTGTCAACTTTTCTTGACAAACTATTGAGGAGATGCTCATGCCAGTAAAAACACACCTGAAAATATTCTTTGCAACATTACTCTGTATTAGCTCTTTTAGCTTTGCGGACAATGTTGAATCATGGAAAACGGGGAATATATCTGAAAGGATTTTATTAACCGGTCGTCCAGTTACATGAAGAAGACGACAACGGATTTATTGCCTGTTATTCAAGTTTCGGGCTAAGTAGCTGGCCATATGGAATCGTATATTTCTGGCTACTTGGGCTGGTACTA
>NZ_JAHHPO010000034.1 GCF_024606365.1 Endozoicomonas sp. ONNA2 | reverse complement strand
CAAAAAAGTGCAAGCACTTGACCCCGTCGGTGTTGGCTATGTATCGGAGATGATGAAACAACAACAAAATAGTGGTTTTGATTCCTCCAGCTGGTCAGAAACGGGCAAGCTTGCGCCATTATTTCCTGAAATTGATGATCTTGACTGTGCCTTCGAAGACAACGAAGGGAGCAATCGTCCACTCTCTTTGCAGCAGGAAAATTGTGATGAATCCGGAAATGGCGATATTTTCACAGAAACACAAATCAATGAACCGGATGCTCAAACAGAAAATGCAGCAAAGGTATTGCCCACTGTCAAGAAGTCTTTTCAGTGTGATCAATGCAAGAAGATCTTTAGTCTAAAGAGAAATCTGAAAAGACACATCCTCACCCACACCGGCGAGAAGCCCTTTAAGTGTACGGTGTGCGACAAGAGTTTCAATCAACCCGATAACCTGAAAACACATGTCCGCATCCACACCGGTGAAAGGCCCTATAAGTGTGAAGTGTGCCACAAGAGCTTTATCCGAAGATATGTATTGAAAAAACATGTCCGCATCCACACCGGCGCCAAGCCCTTTAAGTGTAAAGTGTGCGACAAGGGATTCATTCAATCCAGCGGCCTGAAAAAACATGCCTACCTCCACACCGGCGACAGGCCTTATAAGTGTGAGGTGTGTAAAAAGAGCTATCCATTCAAAAACTCGCTAAATAGGCACTTAAAATCTCAAGGCCATTTGCTCAAACAGACTCAACTGTTATCAATCGAACCGTCAGGAAACACTGGTCACTGTGATACGAAAATGCTGACACTTCCCGCCCATGCGGACGAGGGATCTTGATCGCTCAAGAACGTTTCTGTTTCATAATTTCCCGCCATCCTCGCTTGGATGCGGGCTATTTCCGGACAGCCACTTGAGCGGACGATATTCCCGGGCAGGCGCCTGGTTACTATAACGTCTTCTTCGATATTAACGACACCTTCTGGTTATCGCCCTGTGCAGGATCGACCAATGATCTCTGGTGGCGTTGTATATCGTCGGACCCGCGCCCGGGATTACTGCCCCCCTGCCTCTGGCCGGCAGAATGGTGCCCCGTAGCCCTGGACGATGCCCTGTGGGAATAATAGCGATAGAGGCACAAACCAACGCCAATCAGCAAAAAGAGTACTCCGCCCAGGGCGATTCCGGCCATGGCAGCGTTAGTCAGCCCTGAAGCCCGGGAGTCACCACTCTTGCCGGAGATGGGTGGGATTATTGTTGCGGTGGCAGGGCATAATCCAAACTCATGGGTATTACTTCTGATCAGTGCCGCAAAATTATCATCCGGTCGGCAATCCGGTGCCAACAGTGGATGGCCAATGCCTGCACATAAGTTATCGGGGCTGAAGTCACAACCGTGGGCGGTATTGTTCTGCCGGTGACCATTAATACGGACATTACAGATATTGGGGGCAGGCCCACCAGAGACATCAGCTTCTCCGTAGCCGGTCAGGCTATCGACCTCGCAGTTTATCCCGGTGGTTCTGGCAATGGGGAATTGAGAGTGAGGTCTTCCTACTCCGAGGCCAGCATTGGCATCCTTCCCGGAGGTTGCCACTGTGCAGTTCAGGGCAGTGGTGTTGGCAATCTTGATATCATCAAGGTCGTATCCAGCACCGACTCTGCCCGCCGCGATACCTGCGTCCCCGTCCTGGCCGGAGGTTGTCACATTACAGTTCACCGCGGTGGTGTTGGCAACGGTTATTGGACCAATAATAGGCCACCCCGCACCAATGCCTGCCCTTCCCTCACTACCGGAAGTTGCCACGGTACAGTTCACTGCTGTGGTGTCGGTAACCGTGCCACCAAGAGCTTCACCCACGCCAATACCTGCGTATCCCTGCTTGCCAGAGGTTACCAGCCGACAGTTCACCGCAGTGGTGTCAGCAACCGTGTCAAAGGCACGGGCCATACCTGCGCCGATGCCTGCACACGAATAGATATCTGTACCAAGGTTGATAATTTCGCAGTTTACCGCCGTGGTGTTGGTAACCTTGCCCTCAAGCGAAAGATACCCTGCACCCACAGCTGAAGGGCCGTCGGAATTGGTCACTTTACAGTTTACTGCTGTAGTGTTGGCAACCGTGCCACGATAATTATTATGGAAGCCTACGCCAATGCCTGCTCCGCGGCTGCCGGCGGTGATCACCTGACAGTCCACCGCCGTGGTATTGGCAACCGTACCATGACCATCACGAAGGTCCCCCTCTTCGCGACCTTCAATAAAGTCCCCTGCACCAATGCCTGCTGGCTGGCATTGAGCAGTGGTCACGGTGCAGTTTACGGCGGTGGTGTCGGCAACCATGCCGCTACCATGAAGTGTTCCGGCGCCAATGCCTGCTGCCCCTGCCTCGTCACCAGAGACTACTACTTCGCAGTTCACTGCGGTGGTGTTGACCACCGTTCCCCAGACATCCCCTCCGGCAATCCCCGCATGGTCACTCAGGGCCTCTACACGGGCATTGATAACATAGATATTTCTGACCATGGCATCGTCTGAAATTGTACAGGCCGCCACCGCCACCGGACCTTTGGACCTTATATTGGCATCGTAAAAAATCAGGCCATCGACCTCGCCTTCATCGCCCAATCTTTTCATCAGGCAATTGGCAAGGTTGCAGACAGTCCCGTTTTCGTGACGCAGGATGCCGGTAAACGGATGAGTGTCATTACCAATGGGCTCAGGCAACTGCCTGCCATCAATATACCCAGTCTGCCGGTATTTGCCATTGAGTGGGAATTTTGGATCATGGCCAATCTTGCGCAGGGTTTCGGCATCTGCCACCGCAATCCACAGGTCACTGTTACGGTTGGTGGTTGGTGCGCTGCAAGCAGTGGCACGATCGGACGGTACCCCCAGCACCGCCGCGGCATTTGGCCGCTGGCAAGTGCGTGTCAGGCTGGCGGTTTTACGCTGCTGCAGCGATGGATTCTGTTGCGTGTTTTCGTCATTTGCCGGGGTTTTATCCCGGGTATTGTCCGATAAAAGCGGTTCTGCACCGGATGCCCCGGATACGTTCAGACTGCCCCATCGTCCCTGTGGCTCTGCAGATGCCATGGTTGCAGGCCCCCAGTCGCCTGCAGTGCCTGGCACGGTGTATGGCTGTATCAAAACGACTACCTCATAATGCATTGATTATTGTGTGGTTTAGCTGCTGTTCAGCGGAGAATCTGCAGGAAAAGAACCTGTGATACTTTTGACACTCACCGACCTGTCCGGCAAGGCTTCCTGAATCGCTGCAAAAACCTTCCTGCTCCGTCACACCTTTCCTGGATAGCGGCTGTTAAGCTGCTATCCCCGTTCCAGTCCGGGCGGCCCCGTTGCTCCGCAGGCCAGGGGCCCCCGACTAACCGCGGTTTTGATATTCCTGGCTGCGTTTATGTCCCTGTCGTGATGGACATTGCACTCAGGGCAATCTCATTGACGAATAGACAACGTCAGGCTTTCATGGACAAACCCGCAGCAGGAGCAAAGCCTGGAACCGGGAAAGAATCGGCCTGTTTCAACCACAGTAGGAACTGCCTTTATGCCCTTCGGGTGCATTCAGACTTGTGCTTCAGTTGTCGGATAAACCCTCCCCGGTTGGCATCAGCGATACGTTTTGCCAGCTTTGGATTCCTGATGGGGCGGCTTTCCGTCATGCCTTTCACAATCAACGACTACGAGCTATGGATGGAGTATTCCGCAACAATTAATTAATCAGGTTAGTCCGGTTCGTGAAATGAGTAATAATGATTTGAATTATATTCATGACTTTTTAACGCGGATATTTCATGGCAGGACTGCCAGCCGGAGTATTTTGATTTGAACCGTGGGAATTTCGCCCGACCTTGAAAAAAGTTAGTGAATGCAGTTTCAAGGTTGGCCAGTGAAGTCAACAGGCTTTGGCTATTCACTTCCGTCAGCCACTCCTTATCGGCTTTTTTGCTGGCAACCACCATATCCTGAATCTGACGCTTTGACAGGCTTTTCCCGGTTTCCTTGTAGTGTTTGTCCTTTTCAGACAAAGCCCAGTTATAGACAAACCGAGCGCAACTTGAAAACTGTCACCAGTCGGCTTATCAGGAAGAAGTTTTCGTAACACTTGAAAGCGTACTACTGGAAGCCAGTACTTTGGACAAGGGCATAAGTAGTTAACCAAATGAAATCATATTTTCTGGCTAAGTGGCCAGTCACTCTGCTGCGTTGCAACTCCGGTCACATAGCTGGGGCTAT
>NZ_JAHHPO010000354.1 GCF_024606365.1 Endozoicomonas sp. ONNA2 | reverse complement strand
CAGTCCGAACGGAGTCAGGCAATGAAAATAGGGAAGTTATTTCCAGACAACTCCTTAATGTCTACCCTAAGAGCGAAAAGTAGTAAAGAATGAACAAAAACTCAAGCGGAGCGCTCTACGCGCTCCAGTCTTATATCACCGCCCAATTGGACGATGCTTTACGGCGTGTTTGGTAAAGTGAATGATCCAAAGTGGATGGTCGATGATCATAGTGCCAATTATTAAATCTTCGTCGTTTATTTTATAAAGTTGTTTATCTGGTAAAACAGGTTGTTCATCCCTGAGGGTTTGTTACTCTGGTATTCTATCTATAGCCGTCTGCCAGAAACAAGGAGTGAAAGTGGATGACAGGATCCTCTATGCATTACTGCAGTGTCTGCGGTCACAAGACTCAAAGAAAAGTGCCTGAAGGGGACCATCGCCTGCGGGATGTGTGTGATCACTGTCAAACCATTCATTATCAAAATCCCAGGGTTATCACCGGGTGTCTGCCCGTTTACCGGGATAAGGTATTACTGTGTAAACGGGCGATTGAACCCAGAAAGGGGTTCTGGACACTGCCCGGCGGCTTTATGGAGTTAGGCGAAACCATCGAGGAGGGGGCGGCACGGGAAACCCGCGAAGAAGCCTGTGCCGATGTTACCATCGAATCACTCTATACCCTGTTTAATGTGGTCCATGTAGGTCAGCTGTCGGCTTTCTTTCTGGCGAGACTGGAACGCCCGGATTATGCACCGGGAGAGGAGAGTCTGGAGGTTGCCCTGTTTGCAGAAGATGAGATTCCCTGGGACCAGCTGGCATTTTCTACCATTGTCCGAACGCTGCGCCATTATTTTGCTGATCGCCGCAAAGGCGTATACCCCATGCGGCTTGAGTATGTCACGCCTCCCGACAGGCAAGACTGACCGGGTGGAAATCGAAGGCAGGCATGTCATAAGGGTGGGCCCGGAGCAGGGCCTCAATGGCTGGTTTTAACAATGGCTCCTGACAAATCATTTCCACTTTCCATGTTTCTTCGGTATGGATTTCGCCGGGTTGTCCACAGAAAGGCTGGCTTCCCGCCAGGGGGCGAAACTGGCCTGTTCCCGGGGTTTGCCAGCAACAGCAATCATAGGCGCCATAACGACCAGCGCCGGCAGTGAACATGGCCTCCTTGACCGTTTCCAGCCAGGGGGAAGGAATCATAACACAGATTTTGTATACCGTTTCAGGCGTGTTATTTGCGCTACCTGCAAAGGGTGGTGCAGATGCTTTCATGTTCATGAACCGTAACGGAAACGATTAATCACCGGTTGGGCGTACATTTTCAGGAACCAGGGGCGATACTGTCCGGGGCAGCGTTCCAGATGTCGGGTAAATTCATCGCGTTTTTGTTGCAGATCATCATTAGGAAAAAGCTGATCGATCCCCGGAACCTGAATAACCTGCTCATGCTGGTTGATCTCACTGCTGATCGCTTCCCAGGCAAACAGGTTGGATGGCTGCAATGCATAGTTATGTTGAATCTGATGGTCGACCTCTTTGACCACCGCGGCGGCATCGTCGAAGTGCCCTGTCAGCGGTTTGCCAAAGGCAACATGCACATGGCCCTTGTAACCTTCTATGCCCATGACAATGCTTTTCAAATCTTCATCGTCGGCTTTGCGATACTGACCGGTCTGTTGCTTCTCATATAATTCCCGGGCCTTGTCGCAGTCACAGGGGTCAAACTCGTAAGAGATGGCCACTGGTACAATATTCAGTGCGCGAATATTATCAGCAAATGTGCCCTGCCTGTCCCGACGGCTGAGGTTAAACATCTTGATAATGGCCGGGTCGGTCTGGTCATTACCATCCTTGGCCCGGCCTTCACTCTGGGCAATCCAGACCGGCTGGCCGGAATCAATGCAGTGGTGAATGTAGGCAGAGAGATTCTGGAAGGCCAGCAGCTTTTCCCGTCGCCCTGATAATGAGCGTTTGACGATGAAGCTCTTGTTCAGACGCATCAGGTCGCTGACAAAAGGGCGTTTGACCAGGTTGTCGCCAATGGCTATCTGGCAGGTTTCCATGTCGTTAAGGTAGAGCGCATAGTTGACCAGGGCCGGATCCAGGACAATATCCCGATGGTTGGACAGGAACAGGTATGCTCTGTCCCTGTTCAGATGCTCAATGCCTGAAAAAGACACCTTATGGGTGGTGGTGTTGATCACCCGGGTCAGATAGGGTTCAATGATGGCCTGAAAATCCCGGACATTATGGATATTCCGTGTCTGGTATTTTAACGCCAGAGAAGTGACCCAGGACATGGTCCGGGAAAACTGTCGGCTCAAACCGGGGTAACGGTGCTTTGCCATCACCTGGAGCAGGTCTTTATCATTTAGCAGGCGTGCCAGCGTAGGCCGGACCTCATGGTCATGGTAAGGGCGGATATCGTCAAAAGCTTCCATTTGTGCCAATGCTTTGAGGTCAGATAAGGAAGAAATCGTTATTGATTGACAAGCTATTATATTTCATTGGGTGTCTGCCGGTCTGTATAGACACTGTCGCGTAATGTAACTGAGCCGTATGGTGGATGCAAACCGAACGGTTTTTGGCTGTGTTGGATTCATTTGACAGTTGATTTCTATCCCTGCAGGAAATCACTGTGTGTAAGTCCTGCAAAACTGATTCTGAACGTCATATAATCCCGGTTTCAGGTTTTTGGAACCTGACCATTTATAAAAATACCAGGCAGGGGTAGTTTATGTTGAAGCAGTTCAAGAGTGCTGTCAGATGGCTGGTATTGCTGGCCACGATGACAGGACCGGTCTGGGCAACCACTCCGGCAACCACTCCGGCAACCACTCCGGTCAGTGGTGCTATGGCCCGGGGGCAGTTAAGCGAGGCTATTGAAATGCTTCACGGCCAGCAGGCAAAATCCGCTCAAGCCATTAAAGCCTTGCAGCGTATTGCCAGTCAGGGGGACCGGCAAACCCGGGCCGAAGCCATGCTCTGGCTGGGCAGGGCTTATCGTGACGGGCTGGCCGGGACCGATAAGGACAGTGCCATGGCGTTTGACTATTTTCAGCGGGCTGCCGGACGTGAAGGGTTGAACCCTGAAGCACAGTATGAACTTGGACGGGCCTATCTCAATGGCGAAGGCACTGACCGCAATCTGATCGCGGCCTTTATGTGGACAGAACTGAGTCTGCATGGCCCATCGAAAACATCGGCTGCTGCTGAAGTCCAGAAGGCCAGGCTGGTCACCATGCTCAATACGGTACAACTGGAAAAAGCCAGACAGCTGGTGGACCAGTTGCAAAGGCTTTATTTAAAATAACTATCTGAAATAATCAGACACTATTGATAGCAAATGATTAAAGTGTACAGCCCGGAAAATCTGGTTGAAGCCCAGTGTCTGAAGGATCTGCTGGCCAGTCGTCGTATTTTCTGTCACCTGGCCGGTGTTGACCTGATCGGAGCCATGGGCGAGTTACCTGCCATGGGCCTGTTGGCGCTGTATGTTGATGATGCCGATGCGGGACTGGCAAAAGCGTTGATTGAAGATTATCTCAATGCCGAGCCGGAAGAGCTGGAGTAATTCATGTGTAGCCGTTACTCATTCAACCTGCCCAAGGTTGACCTTGGCTTTCTTGGCATAAACGATAGTTTATCGCTAAAATCCGTGCAACAGGTGGTGCCCGGGCAGCAGGTGTGGCTGGTTCGAAATAATGAACAGGGTACCCCTGAGCTGGCTCAGGCCAAGTGGGGGCTGGCACCTTCCTGGTTGCAGGATTTATCCCGGGCCCAGATCAATGCCCGCGTGGAGACGGCATCGGAGTCAAGAATGTTCAAAGAAGCCTGGCAGGACCGGCGCTGCCTTATTCTGGCGGACAGCTACTATCAATGGCACATGGCTCCGGGCAACCGGCGTCAGCTGTGGCGTATCGGTGCAAAGGATGGTTCCCTGATATTGATGGCTGGATTATGGGAGCGGTTTACGGTGGACAGTACCCTGTCTTTTGATTCCTGTGCGGTGTTAACCATGCCGGCAATGGTGCCGTTAATGCTGATCGCTGAGCGCATGCCTGCTCTGCTGACTGTTGCCCACGCACAGAGCTGGCTGGCAGGGGCACCGTTTGATATTGATCGTTTTTCTGCCTCCCTTGCCAGCTTTCCATGGCAGAGCCAGAATATCCTCAAGGGCTGACATGGCCGTTTTTTTATGTGTTTCGAATACTCACGCTTATGTATTTTACTAATGTCTTACGACAGATCGCCTCATTTAACATGATATTTTTCAAAAATTCAGGAATGTAAAAAATTTGGGGATGAAGGAATTTTTCCTTGGAAAAGTGGTCCGATAGCATGAACCCAATTTATTACAGTACAATTATGCATCCATTTTCTAATACTTTTTCTTCTTTCTCTGAGGCAGTCTGGCTCAACGAAACCACAACAACAGGTCATAATAAAGAAATTGGTATGGTTGGTATGGTTGGTATGGTTGGTATGAAAAGTGTCTCTTTTTATGGCAAGAAAGTTGAATTATTTGAACCGACCAGTTCTTCCCATGTCACTGAAACAATCGATCAAGATGGTGCTTTTGATTCGTCAAATTGGTTCAAAACAGAGAAAGTTCTGCCATTATTTCCTGAAATTGGTGATCTTGATAACTATATGTCCGAAGATAGAGCAGGAAATAAACATTCTCTCTCTTCGCACCACGAAAATTGTGATGAATCAAGGAGTGGTGATATTTCCACAGAGATAAAAAAGGATGAACCGGATGCTCAGATAGAAAATTCAGCGAAGGTCTTGCACACTGTCAAGAAGTCTTTTCCGTGTAAGCATTGTGAGAAGATCTTTCATCGAAAAGAGAATCTAAAAATACATACCCGCACCCATACTGGTGAGAAACCTTATAAGTGTATGGTGTGCGACAAGGGATTTGTTCAAAGCGGTGACCTGGCAAGACATATCCGCATCCATACAGGCGAAAAACCCTACAAGTGTCAGGTGTGCGGCAAAAGTTTCAAACAAAGCTGTAACCTGACAAAACATACCCGCTTACATACCGGTGAGAGGCCCTTTAAGTGTCACATTTGCGACAAGAGATTTATCCAAAGCGGTGAAAGGTTAACACATACCAGAACCCACACCGGCGAAAAGCCCTATAATTGTGAGGTTTGCAAAATGGCCTTCGCAACAAAAAGAAATCTGACAAGGCACTGGAATTCTCGACTGCATTTGCGCAATGAGGCTTAGCTGTTATCAACCGAATCGCCAGGAAATACGGGGCAGTGTCTTTTGGACAGACTTACCTCTGTTCAGTTGGCTCCACCTGATCATACGACATCTGATGTTTATCGGTTGATGGCTTGAACCACCTTAACCGGTTGGCATTGGACACCACGGTGACCGACGACAGTACCATAGCGCCACCGGCTATGACCGGATTGAGCAGCAGGCCAGTAAAGGGGAATAGAATGCCTGCGGCGATGGGGATTCCCAATGTGTTGTAGATAAACGCGCCAAACAGGTTCTGTTTGATGTTTCCCAGTGTTGCTCTTGACAACTCAATAGCATCCGCCACACCGTGAAGGGATGCACCCATCAGGGTAACATCCGCCGATTCAATGGCAACATCAGTCCCTGTGCCAATCGCAAAGCCTACATCGGACTGGGCCAGGGCCGGAGCATCGTTGATGCCATCACCAGCCATACCCACTTTATGACCGCTCCTGGCCAGAAGGAGCTGCAGTTCTTTCACATGCCCGGCTTTATCTTCAGGCAGAACTTCAGCATGGAACTCGTCAATGCCAGCCTGTCTGGCAATCGCCTGCGCCGTCAACCGGTTATCACCGGTGAGCATCACCACGGTAATGCCCAGTTTATGAAGTCGTTTGATCGCTGTCTGTGAGTCAGCACGGATAGGGTCGGAAACCGAGATGATCCCTGCCAGACAGTGATCAATCGCCATAAACATCGGGGTTTGCCCCTGTTTTGCCAGTTTTTCCGCTGTACCGGCCAGTCTGTCGATGTTGCAGCCAGTGTCGGTCATCAGTTTTTTATTGCCCAGCAGCAGTACCTGACCATCGACGTTACCAGAAACACCGTGGCCGGGAATGGCCTGAAAACCCTCAACGCCTTTCAGTTCTATCTGCCTTGACTTGGCGGATGTCACAATTGCTTCGGCAAGGGGGTGTTCAGAAGCTTGCTCCAGGCTGGCAGCCAGGGTTAACAGTTCGATTTCAGTGTACGGCTCAAGACAGATAATCTCGGTAACTGTGGGGCAGCCTTTCGTGATGGTGCCGGTTTTATCCAGAACCAGTGTCGTCAGTTTGCTGGCCTGTTGCAATGCGTCACCCTTACGGATCAGGATACCCAGTTCCGCTGCCTTACCCACACCGACCATAACTGACATGGGGGTGGCAAGGCCCAGTGCGCAGGGACAGGCAATGATCAGCACCGTGGTGGTGACCACCAACATATGGGCAACCCTGGGCTCAGGTCCTGCAAAAAACCAGACAGTTGCCGCCAGCAGGGCAATCACAATCACTGCGGGCACAAAAATACTGGAGATTTTATCGGCCAGGCGGGCGATCGGCATTTTGGCACTCTGGGCTTTTTTGACCAGGGCGATAATCTGGGCGAGTGCGGTTTCACTGCCCACTTTTTCAGCCCTAAACAGCAGTGAGCCATTTTTATTCAGGGTACCGGCACTGATGGTATCACCCAACTTTTTTTCGACGGGGATAGGTTCACCGGTTAGCATGGATTCATCCACATAGCTGGTGCCACCCACAATGTTGCCATCCACCGGAATCCTTTCTCCGGGACGTACCCGCAGCGTGTCGCCTTTACGCACCTGCAGTACAGGGATATCCAGCTCTTGTCCATCACGAATCACCCGTGCAGTCCTGGCCTGAAGCCCAAGCAGTCGCTTTACCGCTTCACTGGTTTTGCCCCTGGCTCTCAGCTCAAGGGCATGGCCCAGGTTGATCAGTCCGATAATCATTGCGGACGCTTCAAAATAGACATGTCGGGCACTGGCAGGCAGCCATTGTGGAAACAGTACAACAATCATGGAGAACAGCCAGGCGGCACTTGTGCCCAGCGCCACCAGGGTGTCCATATTAGCATTACCATGTTTCAGGGATTGCCACAGGCCAGTAAAAAAGTGTCCACCGGAGAAATACAGAATCAGCCCGGTAACCACGCCCACCACGCCCCAGGCAATCTGCTCCTGAGGGTTGTTGACGCCCATCTCGCCGGTGACCATTCCCCAGATCATGAGGGGTAATCCAAGCCCCAGGGCGATGGCGCTGTGTTTCAGCAAATAGCGATAACGTCGTCTGTCGTCTTCTTCCTGCTGCGCCTGTTGTCTCTCATATGAATCCTCCCCAGGCTTCAGAATCGTGCCGGGAAACCCCACTTTTGCCAGTGTTGAAAGCACGGTATGGATGTCTTTATCAATATCAGTACTACCGGTGCTTTCTACCAGAACGGTTTTATCTGCCAGGTTAACGGTTCCCTTAACCCCATCAATGCCCTGCATTGATTTCTCAATGCTGCCAACACAGGATGCACAGTTCATGGCAGCGACGGATATAATCACCGAAGTGCCAGGGGCAAGCTCTGCAACAAACCCGACACGCTCTATTGCGTTGACCAGCTCTTCTGAAGAAGCGGTTCCAGCAACCCGTGCACTGCTATCAGCAAAATTAACACTGGCTTCTGTAACGCCGACAACCGCAAGCAAGGCCTTTTCTACCTTGCCAACGCAGCTGGCACAGCGAAGACCACTCAATCGCAGTTCGGTTTCTCTGGCGGTCATGGGTTATGCTCCTGTGGCAATCTGACACTGATTCATCATGGGATAAGCATAACCCTTCCAATTACCGGAAGGTAAAGGGGAAGGTTTAAGGTAAAGGGAATACACTGGAAATGTCTGCGGCATTCCTTGTCTGGCTCCAGCGTCTTGTCTGGCTCCAGCGTCAGAGTGAACTTGGCATCCACTAAAAACAATCGGACAACACTGTTAATGTTTTAGATAGATCAGTAAATTCCACCCGACTGTCGCTCGAAACGATCTGCAAACATGCGGTACTTTTTGATGACTCCAAACGGTCAAGTTCAACCTGGACTCGCTCCCAACAATGGGCTTGACCTAATAAATCCACAGGTCCACTAACATAATTAAATCCATTTTCTAATAAACCTGCAAACACATCTTTGCCTTCAAATATTTCTTTGAGTTTATCCACAAATTTTTCACCAATAGTCTTGGTTTCTTCTTCTGGTTTTTCTGATTCTGCTTCATTAATTACCTCCTGAAAGTTGATGTTTTTAGTGGATTCGACGATATTATCGATGCTGATATCATTCATTGAATCTGTGGCATTGTTAATGACTGTTGCAAGTCGTTCGAAATCAGGTTTGTCGCCAATGGCAAGCCGTTTTATGGTGTCACAAAAAATAGTTTTAAACTGATCAAGTTGAAGAAAGTTATTCAATAAGTCCAGTGGTATTTCACTAATAGCGGGCATCACTAAAGATGCAACTCGTTTCTTTATAATTTCTCCCAGCTTGACATCCTCCATGCACTCTCTTACTTTTACATACACTCTGCCTTTTGATTGATCAACATTTTTACCTGTAAAATGAAACCCTTTCTCTGCATATTTATCCAGGAATTCAATAATATGATATTTTTCTCCCTCAATAACGAAAGGAAAACCATCCAAAATTAAATTACAAAGCCCCGAGTTTTTCATGAAATGTACAGGGAAATTTACCTGTCTTTTCAGAGGCTCGACAAGGTCTTCTCTTCTGTTTCCTGTATAACCAAAGATTACTTTTCTAAAAGTATATTTAATCCCTTTTTTTCTCTTTTTGAATGTCTTTTTTGCGGCTTTTCTTATTTTCTTGCCAAGAGCCAATGCCCCATCAACAGTATCAAAATCTGAAGGGGCAGTTTCACTAATAACTCTGACATCAAATCCAGTATCACAATCAAAATAAGATTCATCATCCGAATCATCCGAATCATCCGAATCATCCGAATCACAAAGTTGTGAGTTAGCGTCATAAAAAGGTTGAGAATAAGCATCAGAATAATTTTGAGAATAAGCGTCAAAAAAAGGCTGAGAATTAACGTCAAAATACAATTGCGATTCAGCGTCCTGAAATGGAGTATCATCAACCTCTAAATCAGACTGATCAAATTCAGAACTGTCTTTATTCCGCTCAATCTTCTGCCAATTTTGAACATCTTGGCTAAGTTTCTGAGTTTTGCTTTTCTCCTGTAAAAGATCTTTACCAATGGAGCATGCAATAATCATATCCCCAAGACCCTTCATCAGAGTATTAACTTTTTTATTATATTGGTGTTTTGCTGTTTTTTTTTGTGATTTTACCTTCATTCCACCAAACGCTCCATCAACTTCACTATTGTCATAATTTTCCCCACTATGCTCATCGAAAAAAACCTTCGGCTTATCATTGTACCCACCTACACAATCCACGACAAAAACCTCTTGAGGATGAATTAATGAAACTTTCTTAATCACCGTTAAACGATCGATTGAATAGTATTATAAAATTCAAAACAAATCGTAAAACCATGGCCGGACGATCAGTTTCCATGGTCAGGACACCAGGCTGATGAGATGAGGATAAGAATAGTATAAAATCTTCAGGCAGGACTTTATTTAACAGTCGTTTATTACTGTCAATAGCGTCTTTACTTAATCATTGGTTATCACAAGGATTTTACAGATACTTCATATGCTTGTTCCGGGCCAGGGCGGTAGAATCAGATGTACGTACGTTTATATTTAAGCCGTTTTAGACGACACTCTTACGATAGACATTAAGCATCTATCTATTAATTCCAGAAGCAAAAGCTTTGA
>NZ_JAHHPO010000033.1 GCF_024606365.1 Endozoicomonas sp. ONNA2 | reverse complement strand
CATAGCTAAGGCTATGCTCCCTACGTTGCGCCTTGCATAGTAACTGTCCACTTAGTCAGAAATATACGACTCCATTTGGCCAACTACTTAACGTATATTGAGTTGAATGGCGACTGGCTCAAGCATCTTAACGTTTATTTTGTAAAAGTATGGCTGCTGAAGGTTGTCAGCAGTAATCAAGGACAGTGCTTCCACCTCAATCATCTGTTCAATATCGAAAGACGAGGTATCATCGGAGCGGTTGTCGATCAGCGAATATTGTTGCAGTGATAGTATCGTCCTCACTGAAATATCCCTATTATCAAGAACTCTTATTTCGGTTCTTATATTTCTTTCAGGCATTGATAAACTCAAGTTTTTCCCAATGAAATACAGGTTTAATAAGTTGTGGACAATATTGGCCGATCGTTGGCTACAGAGAAACGTCAGGGCGTGTATTCGTTTGGGAGAGCCCAGAATTTTGTCAAGTTTTGCTGCAATCAGGGTTTGAAACATCTGTTCACGACTATCACGGTCTGAATGGTTGCCAGTGTCAAATGTCATTTGGTCGAGAATAACGCCACTCTCTTCCCTTTCCTTATATGAACAGGTTTTTGTATTGCTATAGATGCTAAGTAGTGGACGACCTGATGCCGAGTAAATATCAAGATTCATCCCTCTTAGTAAATCATTTGAAAAAATGGTACTCAATTTCATATTGGAGGAGGCTTCGAGATCTTTTTGATATTCTTTGTGCAGGTGTTTGTTGCACACATCCAATTCTTTGTGTTCCAAATCGTCCATTGACAATGAGTAAAGGTTTTGTGACAGGTTTGTTAAATGCCTTTTAATATCAAAACTGCTACTTAAATAGTCTTCGACCTGGTCAAGAACAGTAGTAATAGTTGCTGTTCTGTGGCCAGGATGGTCCAGAATTGTTGAATGGTGTACCACTGATTTTCTGTCATCTCTGAAGCTTTGCATAGCGCTGCCCAGATTTTCCCCGAATTTCATCAGGTAGTAATTTGTCAGGGTTTGCATTTGCTCATCACAGGATAATGGCAGTTCATTTAATTGGTTCAGAAGTGTTCGCATTCTATTTGGGGAAAGAATACTGCCAACAAAAATCTTGATTGTTTTGGTTTCAGTTATCTGCTGCCAAAGGCGTATAAACTCTTTGGCATGTTTATTCATATCAGGGCGATTGGATAAACGAGGTGTGCTCGTGCCAGAGAGGGGCGTTGCCCGTTTGTTCCGAAGCGATGATATAGGCCATTGCTGACTGACTACTGGTTGTAGATAAGGCACCATCGGGGATATTAATCGCTCAGAAAAATTGGTACTCAGTGATGGCCTTATGGGGGCTGAAGACAGTGATTGAGCTGTCTCCAATGGCCTTTGTGGGTTATTGGCTGGTTGCGTGTAAGTGTTTGTCAACATGTGATTGCCGCTCATTCTGCCCATTGGCTTTTCTCTTGAATACCATTGTTTAAGTAGCTGGCCATATGGAACGGCTACTTATCTCTTCATTGAAAACTAAGTTAGAAGTATTTACCGCAGGTCGCCTATCAGGAGCAACAGAAAACTGATAATCTCGAAAAAATTTTCCAATGCGATAATTTGCAAGACAGGTTAAACAGTGTGCGAGCCAGTTTTTATCCTATACAGCTTCATCATGGATGTGGGAGGCTTACTTCATGACCACCGGTTTCTGGAAAGACAAGTACCCACAAGGCATTCCTGCAACCATTGATGTTGGGCAGTATCGCTCGATTATTGATGTACTGGAGTACAGTACCCGCAAGTTTGCCGACAAGCCTGCATTCAGCAACATGGGGCATGAACTCAGCTATTCCCGCCTTTACGAACTCAGCGGCCATTTTTGCAGCTATTTGCAGAATCACACCGACTTACGCCCTGGTGATCGGATAGCCATTATGTTGCCCAACGTCATGCAGTTTCCTGTGGCGGTGTTTGGTGCGCTGCGTGCCGGATTGATCGTGGTGAACACCAATCCGCTCTATACCGGGCGTGAGATGGAGCATCAGTTTCGTGATTCCGGTGCCAAGGCGCTGGTGGTGCTGGCTAACATGGCCCATATGGCTGAGAAGGTAATTCCCAAAACAGCGATCAGGCATGTTGTGGTGACTCAGGCAGGGGATATATTGCCGACCTTCAAGCGGACGCTGGTGAATTTCGTGGTCAAGCACGTCAGGCAAATGGTGCCTGACTATTCACTGCCGTCAGCCGTGTCGTTTACCACTGCCCTCAATCGTGGTGCGTTGCGTCATTGTACGGATATTCGCCGGGAAAATGATGATGTCGCCATCTTGCAGTACACCGGTGGAACGACAGGTGTCGCTAAAGGTGCCATGCTGACCCACCGTAATATTCTCAGCAATATGTTCCAGGTCAAGGCGCTTGTCGGGGGTAATTTGCGGGAAGGGGAAGAGCTGATTGTTGCGCCACTGCCGCTTTATCATATTTTTGCTTTTACCGTACATTGCATGGTGGCTATCCTGCTGGGTGAGCACAATATGCTCATCACCAATCCCCGGGATATGAGATCCTTTATCAAGGATCTGACCGGTAAGCCCTTCAGTATGTTTATTGGGTTGAACACCCTGTTTGTTGGGTTGATGAACCAGGAAGCCTTCCGTCATCTTGATTTCTCCTATTTGAAAAACACCATTTCCGGCGGTATGGCACTGCAACTGGAAACCGCCGAGCGGTGGGAGAACCTGACCGGCAGTCGTATCTGTGAAGGCTATGGTATGACGGAGACTTCGCCGGTGGTGACGATTAACCCGCCGGGTAAAATCAAACTGGGAACCATTGGCCTGCCGGTGCCGTCCTGTGAATTGAAGGTGGTTGATGCTGATGATAAGGATCTGCCCATTGGTGAAGCAGGAGAACTGTGCATAAAAGGTCCCCAGGTGATGAAGGGGTACTGGCAGAGTGAGCAGGCCACTGAAGAAGCAATGCTGGATGGCTGGTTGAGAACTGGCGACATTGCCCGAATAGACGAGGAAGGTTATGTAACTATTGTCGACCGTAAAAAAGACATGATCTGTATTTCCGGCTTCAATGTTTACCCGAATGAGCTGGAGGAGGTGCTCTGTACCCATCCGGATGTCTCCCAGTGTGCCGTGATCGGGGTTCCCGATAAACGCTCTGGAGAGGCGATCAAGGTGTTTGTGGTGTCCGCTAATCCCGGGCTGACCAGAGAAGAAGTGATTCAATTTTTCCGGCATAACCTGACTGGCTATAAAGTACCCAGGCTGGTTGAGTTCAGGGATGAGCTGCCGACCACCAATGTTGGCAAGATCCTCCGTCGTCATTTGCGTGATGAAGAACTGGCGGCCCACCATAGCCGGTAGTGGATAAAATTCCTGTCAGGCGGCCATTCAGGCCGCTTTTCCAAACCAGTATAATCATCACATATTCCATACAAACGGGAGTACCTGGGTGTCCGGCTTTTCCGATAAGCAACTGCGCCAGTCTATCAATCAATGCATGATCCGTGATCGTTACCGCTTGCGGGGGCAGTTGCGTCGGCTTAAACGGGATGATGAGGCTGGTCTGGACCGGATACAAAAAAAAATAGCGTCATCCCTGTCACTGGTGGAGCACAGACAAGCTGCACTTCCTGAGATCCGTTATGGGCAGGAACTGCCGGTTATCGATCGAAAAGGTGACATAGCCAGGGCGATCCATAACCACCAGGTGGTGGTGGTGGCTGGTGAAACGGGCTCAGGCAAGACAACCCAGTTGCCAAAAATCTGCCTTGAAGCGGGTCGTGGCATTTTTGGCACCATTGCCCATACCCAGCCTCGCCGACTGGCCGCCCGTTCCGTTGCCAATCGCATTGCTGAAGAGCTTGGGGGAACCCTTGGGGAACAGGTTGGTTACCAGGTGCGTTTTACCGATCACTCCACCGAAACCACCCTGATCAAGTTGATGACCGACGGTATTCTGCTGGCCGAGATTCAGAATGACCGTTTTCTTAACCGCTATGACACCCTGATTATTGATGAAGCCCATGAACGCAGTCTGAATATTGATTTTCTTCTGGGCTATATCAAGCTGATTCTGCCGAAACGACCGGACCTGAAAGTGATCATCACGTCCGCCACCATTGATGTTGAACGGTTTTCAAAGCACTTTGATCAAGCGCCGGTGATCGAAGTCTCTGGCCGCACCTATCCGGTAGAGACGTTATATCGACCACTGGAAGATCTTCAGCTGGAAGGGCGGGATGCGGACCAGCGATTACAGCAGGGGATTCTGGCGGCGCTGGCAGAGATTGACAGCCTTGAACGGGCAGGCAAGGGCGATGTATTGGGCGATGTACTGGTGTTTCTCAGTGGTGAACGGGATATCCGGGAAACTCACCAGTTTCTTCGGGAGGCAAAACTGCCCCATACTGACATTCTGCCATTGTATGCCCGCCTTTCTGCTGCAGAGCAGAACCGGATCTTTCAGGAACACTACGGTCGTCGTGTTATTTTGTCGACCAACGTCGCAGAAACCTCGTTAACGGTGCCGGGCATTCGCTATGTGATTGATCCGGGCACGGCGCGTATCAGCCGCTACAGTGTTCGGTCAAAAGTCCAGCGACTGCCGGTAGAGGCCGTGTCACAGGCATCGGCCAATCAACGTAAAGGACGTTGTGGCCGTGTGGCAGAAGGTATCTGCATTCGCCTCTACTCTGAGGAGGATTTTCTTTCCCGCCCGGAGTTTACCGATCCGGAGATTCTCAGAACCAACCTTGCAGCGGTTATCTTGCAGATGCTGCGGATGGGGCTTGGTGATATTGCCGCGTTTCCGTTTGTTGATCCACCGGATGGCAAGGCTATTAATGATGGCTTCAAGCTGCTGCTGGAGCTGGTGGCCGTGGGTAAAGACCGGCGCATTACCCCGGTTGGCCGACAGCTGGGGCAGCTGCCGGTGGATCCCCGCCTTGGGCGCATGCTGATTGAAGCCAATAAAAATAATGCCCTGCATGAAGTGCTGATTGTTGTCAGTGCCCTGGCGGTGCAGGACCCCAGGGAACGTCCGCAGGACAAACAGCAGGCGGCTGATCAGCGACACCGTGAGTTTTATCACGATGACTCGGACTTTATGACCTATGTGAATCTCTGGGAAGCCTATGAAGGGCAGCGGCAGGCCCTGTCCCGGAACCAGCTGCGCAAATACTGCAATAAGCAGTTCCTGTCTTTTATGCGCATGCGCGAGTGGCGCGACCTCCATCGACAGCTGACACTGGCCTGTAAAGAGCTGAAATTCCGGTTAAATGACAGTCCTGCCAGCTATGGCGATGTGCATAAGTCTCTGCTATCTGGCCTTTTGTCGCAATTAGGCAGTAAGAATGACGAAGCGGATTATATGGGTGCCAGGAATCGGCGCTTCTATCTGTTTCCGGCATCGACGCTGTATAAGCGCAAGCCGAAATGGGTGATGGCGGCGGAGCTGGTGGAGACCTCCCGGCTCTTTGCCCGAACCAATGCCAAACTGGAGCCCCAATGGATTGAGCCGCTGGCAACGCACCTGGTCAAACGGAACTATTTTGAGCCCCACTGGGAGAAGAAACGTGCCCAGGTGGTAGCGTTTGAACAAATCACACTGTACGGATTGATTGTGGTCGGTCGTCGTCGGGTGAATTATGGCCCGATAGATCCGGTGGTTGCCCGGGAGATCTTTATCCGTGAAGCCCTGGTGGAAGGACACTTTGATTCCAGAGGTGCATTTCAGCAGCATAACCTGGCATTGATTGAAGAAGTAGACGAGCTAGAAGCCAAGTCCCGCCGCCGGGATATTCTGGTGGACAGTGACACGCTCTACCACTTTTACGATGCGCTGATTCCTGCGGATATCTGTAATGGTGCCGGCTTTGAGCAGTGGCGTAAAGGGGCTGAACGACAGAAGCCTGATTTGCTCCACCTTACCAAAGACTATCTGATGCAGCATGAAGCAGAGCATATCACCGTCAACCGATACCCGGATCGCTTCCGCTGGGAGGGGCTGGAGCTGCCCCTCAGTTATCATTTTGCCCCGGGTGAGCCTGATGATGGTGTAACCCTGACCGTGCCTGTAGAGGCATTAAGGCTACTGCCCGGGTATCGTCTGGAATGGCTGGTGCCCGGTATGCTGTTCGACAAGTGTGTGGCCCTGGTTCGATCCATGCCCAAACCGGTGCGCAAGAACTTTGTCCCTGTGCCTGATTTTGTCAATGGCGCACTGGAATCGCTTGCTGCCTGTGATGAGCCGTTGACCGAAATGCTTGGACGGCAGCTGACCCGTATGTCCGGTGTGCGTATCCTCGAAGAGCACTGGAACAGGGATAACCTGGATGCGCACTTGCTAATGAATATCCGGGTAGTGAATGAAGATGGTGATGTGATTGGTCAGGGGCGAGATTTGCATAAGCTCAGGCAACAGTTCTCTGATCACGTACAGGATACCATCCGTAAGCTGGCGAAAAGTCATCTGGAGCAGGAAGGTCTGCTGGACTGGACCTGTGGCGAGCTGCCCCGTGAGATTACCCGCAAAGCCGGTGGACTGGTATTAAAGTCATACCCGGCACTGGTTGACCAGCGTGATTCAGTGGCTGTTCAGCTGTTTGAAAGTCCGGCAATGGCTGAGTTTGAAAACCGCAAAGGGTTGACCCGACTGCTGAGAATCAGGCTGTCCACTCAGCTTAAGTCTGCCTTGAGTAAAATGACCAGATTAAAAGAAACCCGGTTGCTGGCGACCAATCTGGTGAATCAGGGGCAATTGGAAGATGATTTACAGGGTTTGATTATCAGCGCCGTCTATCTGAATAAGGACGTTGAACTGCCCAGAAACCGTGAGTCATTTCTGGCATTGCTTGAGCAGCATAAAGGCGACATTGTACCTTTTGCCGAGAAGATCGATCCCATTGTTTATGAGATATTTCGTATTGCCCAGGGCATTAGCCGACAGTTGAAAGGCAAGATCAGTTTTGATCGGGCACTGGCCCTGGCGGATATCAGGCAGCAGGTGCAAAGGCTGTTGCAACCGGAATTTATGAGTTCAGCCGGGATGGAGTGGTTAAGTCATTATCCCCGCTACTTCAAGGCGATTGAGGTCAGGCTGGAGAAGCTGCCAGCCCAGGTCAACCGTGATCGCGCCTGGACGGAAGAGTTGACCATCCTTCAGCAGAAATATGACCAGCGCCGGGAGGCTCATAGCCAGCACAAGGTGATCGATCCAAATCTTCAGCAGTTTTATTGGATGATTGAAGAGTACCGGGTGTCCCTGTTTGCCCAGCAACTGGGTACCCGTTTTCCGGTATCGGACAAACGTCTTCGTAAACTGTGGGAACAGGTTGAGGATATTTAAGCAAGGTTACTCCCCGGAGAGTCAGCGTAACGACCTTTTGGAAATTATTGTTCACGCTTGCCAAAATACGCATCACAACTACCCTTGCCTTAGGAATTGTCTGTAAATAAGGAGCTGTCCTGAAATAACTTCGACATTTCTACAGACGCTACCCGCCGCCCG
>NZ_JAHHPO010000353.1 GCF_024606365.1 Endozoicomonas sp. ONNA2 | reverse complement strand
TCACATAGCTACGGCTATGCTCCCTCCGTTGTGCCTTGCACAGTACCTGCCCAAGCAGCCAGAAATATTCGATTCCATATGGCCAGCTACTTATTAACGTTGAGTGGTTTTTACTGCCGATTTCCCCCGGGCTGTATTAGAATAGCGACTCACCACCGATATCCAGGCATTTTACAGGCTCGTCCGGCGGGCTGTTAACAGGCTATAGAGGTAATGAATGTTCACAAAGGACATGACCATCGCTGAATTTGATCCGGAACTTAAGGCAGCTATTGATGCGGAAACCCTGCGTCAGGAAGAGCATATCGAGCTGATCGCTTCGGAGAACTATGCCAGTCCAAGAGTTATGGAAGCCCAGGGCAGTGCGCTGACCAACAAATACGCTGAAGGCTATCCCGGCAAACGTTACTATGGCGGCTGCGAGCACGTTGATGTGGTTGAGCAGTTGGCAATTGATCGTGCCAGGGCGCTGTTTGGCGCAGGCTATGCCAACGTTCAGCCGCACTCGGGTTCCCAGGCTAACTCAGCGGTATTTATGGCGCTGCTGAAGCCCGGTGATACGATTCTTGGTATGAGCCTGGCTCACGGCGGCCACCTGACCCACGGAGCCAGCGTCAGCTCCTCTGGCCGAATCTATAATGCGGTTCAGTACGGCATTACGCCTGATACCGGTGAGTTGGATTACGAAGAAGTCGAGCGCCTTGCCCTGGAGCATAAACCCAAACTCATCATTGGTGGCTTTTCAGCATACTCCAGGATTGTTGACTGGCAGCGTTTTCGTGATATTGCCGATCAGGTCGGTGCTTATTTCCTGGTTGACATGGCCCATGTGGCCGGGCTGGTGGCGGCGGGTGTTTACCCTTCTCCGGTGGGCATTGCTGATGTGGTTACCACCACGACCCACAAAACCCTGGGTGGACCCCGCGGTGGCTTGATCCTGGCGGGTGAAGATCAAGAGCTGAACAAGAAACTCAACTTTGCCGTCTTTCCTGAATCTCAGGGGGGGCCTCTGTGCCATGTCATTGCCGCCAAGGCCGTCTGCTTCAAAGAAGCGATGTCCGATGAATTCAAGACTTATCAGGCCCGGGTGGTGGAGAATGCCCGGGCCATGACCCGGGTAATGATGGATCGGGGTATCAATATCGTATCCGGTGGGACCGATGACCATTTGTTCCTGATGGATCTGATCGGTAAGGAATACACCGGTAAAGATGCCGAGGCAGCCCTTGGTCGTGCCAATATCACGGTGAACAAGAACGCGGTTCCCAATGACCCGCGTTCACCTTTCGTGACCAGTGGCCTTCGTATCGGTACGCCGGCTATTACCCGTCGCGGCTTTAATCAACAAGACTCTGCTGCTCTGGCTGGCTGGATCTGCGATATCCTGGACACTCTGGGCGATGGTTCCGCCGATGCACAGGTGGAAGCAGAAGTGAAAGCCAACGTGCTGGAAATCTGTTCGCGTCTTCCGGTTTATAAGTGACCGCTCTTACGATAGACATTAAGCATCTATCTATTAATTCCAGAAGCAAAAGCTTTGA
>NZ_JAHHPO010000352.1 GCF_024606365.1 Endozoicomonas sp. ONNA2 | reverse complement strand
TAAGTGGTCATAAATCTTCTCAATTCGTTCACGGATAACCCCCGGCATTTGCTGCATATCGGTGATCTTAAAGCCCTTGCAATAATATCAGGAAAGACTGAGCAATTTCATCAGACGGTGGTGGCTTACTGTTGTTTTGATTTTGCCAACCCTGTTTTCCAATTCTCTACATCGTTCTTCCAGGCAGGCAAATCTTATACGAAGCTGCGTATTCTCTTTCAAGAGAACCTCAGTCGGTAAAGTTGCAGGTGACTGTGGAACTATGTTGGCAAATGTTGGTAAAAAAATAGTGGCTAAGAGTTTGGTATAAAAATCAGAAAATTCCAGATTTAGGTGAGGGGTGCTGAACAGTTACAAATTATCCTCTCTTTTCTTGCCAGTAATTATTGAATTTTATTGCTGTTGCTGGCCAAAGCCGTTCATCTAACCAGCTCCATAACCACCCGGATTGCTTAAAACCAATAAAAGGACACTCACTTTTTAAAAAGTGAAAAGAGTACGACATTTCTTGAATTCAAGTCATAAATGCATAACCCATGATTTTTCTTGCATCTATTCCGGTTAATTCCTTGAATGCCTCATAAGGAGTCTTATAACCAAGACATTTTCTGGGCCTACTGTTCAGCTTATCGACCGCTATCATGACTTCTTTTTCTGTGACATTATTAAGTTCCATAGACTTGGGGAAGTACTGCCTGAGCAGACCATTAGCGTTCTCATTCTGACCTCTCTCCCAGGAGTGATATGGTGCAGCAAAGTAACTGTCACATTTCAAAGCTTTGGCAATCTCCTCATGCTGAACAAACTCCTTACCATTGTCGTAAGTGATAGTTTTGACGAACTTTTTCAGGGGCTTGAGCGCGCCGATCATCGCCTGTTTAACCGCTTTTGCCTTCTTACCAGGCAGAGGAACAGCAAGGCGAAGCTTGGTCTTCCGTTCATCCAATGTTGCAATGGCCCCTTTATGGTTTTTACCTATTATGGTGTCAGCCTCCCAGTCACCGACACGTTCTCTGTTGTTGGCTACTGCTGGACGTTCTTCAATACCAACCCGGTTAGGTATGCCGGTTCGGTTATGGGCTGAGCCATATCTTTTCCGGTACGTCTTTTTCTGGTGTCGCAAGTGCTTATAGAGGCTGCCACCGTTACGCTTATCATCTGCGATAAACTGATAAATTGTTTCGTGGTGTAGCTTGATCTCTCCTTCCTTTTTAAGCCTTCCCGCCACTTGCTCAGGACTCCAGTCTGAACAAATATCATTAGAAATTCGTCGTTTAATATCTTCTGTCAGCTTAACAGCCTTATTTTTTTCCTTGTGTCGCTTTTGGGCCATACGATGGGCCTGCTGGTGCCTGTAACCACGCAGCCCCTTGTTTCTCCCTAACTCTCGTGACAGAGAACTCTGTGAACGTCCAAGTTTTTTGCAATTTTGTTTTGGGAAGTCCCATTTTTCAGTTCGATTTCGATATAATGTCTCTCTTCAGAGTTCAGGT
>NZ_JAHHPO010000351.1 GCF_024606365.1 Endozoicomonas sp. ONNA2 | reverse complement strand
TTTAGACGACTCCTAAACGCATGACGACGAGAACCACAAGCCCTATCAAGATAATCAGCTTGCTGCTTTGTGGGTCTGAGTTCAATCTTGTGTGCTAACAACATCTTTCAGAGTCTCAAGCATCTTTTTGTGCTTCTTGCTTCGACTGCCGTACAGTCTGGCACTAAACACGGTTATTATTTCCAGTACATCATTGGCAAGTTCTTCCGGTTGGCCGGCCCCTTCAAAAGAAGGCTGATCGCCTTTGTGTACGATGATTATTTCCATGCCTTGTAACTCACAGAGAGAAAAAACCAGTTCAGCGCCGAACCTTAGTAGCCTGTCTTTATGTGAAATTACCGCGCGCGGCTAGCGAGTCGTTTAATCTGGCGTTTCATTACCAATTCAAGTAGCTGGTCAAGCCCCTTTTTCCTGTAATTCATGCCAGAGCCGAGGTCACGTATAACCTGAGTTCGCCAACCTTTTGCAGAACAGTAAGCTTCCAGTAACTCTTGCTGTCTATCTAAGTCTGGTTTTTGGTCATGGCTGGACACTCTGCAATAGCAAAGTGTAGGTGCGGCTTCATTAGAAAACCCCATTAACTCAGATACATCGTAGTAACGAGTACCGCCTTTGGTTTTTCTGGCAGGAAGCAGCTCGCCTGTACTTTCCCATTTTCGTAGTGTTACCGGGTCTGTACCGAGTAGACGAGCAGCCTCACCTATCTTCACTAATCTCTTATCCATGCTTTAGTACAAGATAGTTTTAGATAATAATAGATTACTGTGAACTGTTTTTAACCCCTGGCGACAGGATGCCGGGGATCTGTTATCCATTCACTCCAGGAGCCGGGATACAGCGTAGCACCGGACAAACCCGCAAGCTCCATGGCAAAAATATTGTGGCAGGCGGTAACTCCGGAACCACAGTAGAAGACAGGCCGGGAATCTTCACCAATCAGTGCAGTAAATATCTCCCGCAAGTGATCCGCTGAAAGAAAGCGGCCATTTTTGTCCAGGTTTTCCACAAATGGATGGCATACCGCCCCGGGAATGTGTCCACCTTGAGAGTCTATGGTTTCTTCGTCTCCACGGAATCGTTTATAAGTCCTGGCATCAATCAGTTTATACCGGCGGCGTTCCCCTTCGGTTTCTATCTGCGCCATCACGTCCTGAGCTGAAATCGTTGGCATATGACCCATGGTAAAATCAGCCTGATTTCCTGCCACCGCAGCCACTTCGGTAGTCACAGGGTAATGTCCCGCCGGCCAGGCTTTGATGCCGCCATGCAGAATCATAGTCTGAGAAATTCCGGCCCAACGCAACAGCCACCAGGCCCTTGCAGCCATGGCATGACTGCCGTCATCATAGACGACCACCTGAGAATTCTTGTTAATCCCCCAGCGACGGAGAGTTGCCTGCCAGTCTGCCGAATCGGGGAGTGGATGCCTGCCGGTTTTACCGGGAATAACCAAGCCGGAGAGATCGGCTTCAAGATCAGCATAGACCGCTCCGGGGATGTGTTCCCGGTTATACATCACCCGCCCCTGTTTCGGGTCAGCAAGACTGAATCGAGCATCCAGAACCACCAGATGTTGATCTTGCAACAGGGTAGCCAGTATCTCCGGCTCTATTAATAATGACATCGACTTATCTCTGACTGGCTGCTATCAACGCAGTAACACAAAGAATCATACAGGCAATACAAGAAGACTTGGTTATCGTACGAAAGAAAAGAGTAGTACAAAGAAAAGTTGGGGAAATAAAAAACCACCAGCAGGGCTGGTGGGGTCACATCCGTGTGACAACTGCATCCTTGCAAGCTTTACGTTATCAATACATTCGTGATGGCAATAGCAGTGATTGCGCGAAAAAAACGTGAGACATATCTCACACTTTCATCATTTTGCAGTTGCAGACTTGTCCACTACCTTGCCGTCACGAAGCACTTTTTCCGAAAGCAGGTTGCTCAACTCTGCGTTATCAGGCGTTTCTAAAATGATTCGGGTTTCTTCAGCAGACTCGTCAAATTCCCTGCCTGAAGGGTAGAAACCCTCCTCCACTGGCATTTCTGCTGCGTTCTGATGTATTGCCGGCAGGTCTTCAGGCTCATCATTTCTGTTCAGAAAAAACCAACCTGTGGCACCAAGCACGAGAAGAACCACCACTACTGCAATTGTCTTGTTAATCATACCCATTCTCCCGCCAATAGGATTGAGAGGCCATCTTA
>NZ_JAHHPO010000032.1 GCF_024606365.1 Endozoicomonas sp. ONNA2 | reverse complement strand
GTCCAGGCCTGGTTATCGCATAAAAGTTCCACATTGGGAGCTTTTACGATGGCGCCTTGCCCCATCCTCCCCAAGTCTTACACGAACTCAGCAGGCGGGGGACCGCCCCACGTTACATCCCGGCTTACGGCAGGTCTACATGAGACTGGTGGAAAATAGCAAAGAATGAACTAACACTCAAGCGGATGGCCACCCCGCGGATCGCTCTTTGCGGGGCGGCCATCTGCCTGTGCGGCCCGATTAGGCAATGCTTTACGACGGGTTTGGTAAATTGATTATGGCTGCGGATAAAGATCAGTGAGGCATCAGGTGGATTGGGGTTGATCTATGTGGCCCATCAATAAAGATGCCGTGGGTTGCTTGATTTACCAACAATCCTGCCCTTTTTATCGAGAATTTTATCTCTCGAGTCCACACGGTATATCTGCCTTAAATACTCTTTTTTAATGGCTTTCTCATCAATGAGAGGCTTGATATCAACGCCGGCGTGTGCCAGGTATTCAAGCATGTTCAGTGGGGGCGGCACAATAATCTCCGGGCCAGTGGTAATATGCACGATATCTTACCTTTCCCCTTGGCGATGTTTGTTGATGCAGGGCATAAAATGGTGTTTCGTACGAATATTTTGCAATCCGATGAAACCCGGTGATGAAGCTTGTTATCTATCAGTTTCATGGAAAAAATTTCATGGTATTCTTTGAAACCAGGAAGAATTGACTTGTATCAATACTCCAGAAAAGCAGGGCCTATAAAAGAGAAGAATAAATATTTAAGGGGATGTTATATGACCACCGTGATAGATCGGATCATCAAAGACCATCAACATATGGCACGCTTGCTGGACTATCTGGATTACGAGGTATCTGGTTTCCGGAAAGGCAGTGAGCACAATCCTGATCTGAAAATTATCATTGAAGCGCTGGATTATATGCATAACTATCCAGATGCATTTCACCACCCACTTGAGTCCAGGTTGATGGCCAGGCTTCGTCCCCGATTGTCCACCAAGGAAGAACGGTTTCAGTTTGATTTGATTGAGGATCAACACCGGCAGATTACGGCCATGACCCATAGGCTTGTGGAGGCTTTCCATACCGTTGCTTTAGACCAGGGTGTCCCGACAAATCTGCTCTTGGCAGAATACACCCTCTACAGTGAATTGCAGCGGGAGCACATGAGACTGGAAAACCAGTGTATGATTCCGGCGATGCAGTCATTATTGACAGTTGATGATCTGGTACTGGTTGATAATGATCTTAAGCAGATGTCTGACCCACTATTTGGTTCTCATTTGTGGGAGGTATATCAAGATCTGTACCGGTATGTTACTGAGCGGGAAAAAGGGCTGGAGCCGGTTATTTGATGTTCAGTTACTTATATTTTCCAGCAAATTGAATGTCAGGAATTTGCTGGGAGTAGGGCGCTAAGGAATTGCTCCGGAATAATTTGCACCTTGCTGAGTATCAAAAGGTCAAAATTATCTCGGGACAATTCCTGACTCTGTTGCTGGCTTGTCTGTTCTTCTTTAACGTCTTCAGCCAGTCTACAACTTATTCGTTTTGATATTGATAAATTGGTCATTGTACCCGGCATTTGTTTATTTTCCTGACGATCAGCGTGCAATGTCGACACCTGTGGAAGAGAGGTTAAAGCGTGGGTAAACCACTTACATGGATTGTCGGCATCTTCTGGATGCTGGCTCATTTGGTTCTGGCTGACGCCATCCCTCCCTGGGAGATTGCACCCGAGCCGGGCACTGGCACTACAGAACAGGAGCTGGTCAAGGCCTCCGACTATATGGTGGCTGCTGCGAATCCTTATGCTGTGCAAGCTGGTTATGACATTCTCAAACAGGGCGGTTCTGCTATTGATGCGCTCATCGCCACTGAGCTGGTATTGAATCTGGTGGAACCTCAGTCTTCAGGTATCGGTGGGGGTGGGTTCGTTGTTTATTTTGATAATAGCGCTCGGCAGTTATCAACCTGGGAAGGTCGTGAGACGGCGCCGGAGCTGGTAAAGCCCGATCACTTTAATGATGAAACAGGCGAACCCCGGGCGTTTTATGATGCTGTGGTGGGTGGACACTCTGTGGCGACTCCCGGCCTGCTCAAATTGATGTATGAGGTCCATCAAAAGCATGGAAAACTGGCTTGGAAAACCTTGTTCAAGCCAGCAATTAAACTGGCGCGGGAAGGATTTATTGTGTCACCAAGGCTGGCCAGACTTGTGGCCATGGACCAGACACGTCTGGGCCGGTATGAAACCACGAGAAACTATTTTTACCCCGAAGGGCGTCCTGTGCAGGAAGGCGATCTGCTGAAAAACCTGCCATTTGCCAATACTCTGTCTCTTATTGCCAGTGACGGGATTGATCCCTTCTATCGGGGAGAGATCGGTCGCGATATCGTAACAACGCTGAACTCAGTAACCGATAACCCCGGCCTCCTCAGTATGAGTGACCTGAGACGTTATCATGTTCAGGAACGTGACCCTGCCTGTATCGACTACCGGGAATATCGGGTTTGTGGCATGGGGCCGCCGAGTTCGGGTGGGCTGACCGTGGGGCAGATTCTCGGGATGCTGGATCATTTCGATCTGGCTGAGCTGGGCAAGGCTAATCCCATTAGCTGGCAACTGATTGGCGATGCAACGCGCCTGGCGTTTGCCGATCGTGGGCTGTATATCGCTGATGCTGACTTCGTTGATGTGCCAGAGGGATTACTGGATAAATCTTATCTTCTTGAGCGGAGTCGGCTGCTTGGCCCCGGCAGGCCTCTGCAAACGATTGCTCCGGGTTTGCCACCTGGCGTTGACGACATCAGCCAGGCTCCCGGTGAAGCACTGGCACTCCCGGCAACTACCCATATCAGCATTATTGATGACCATGGCAATGTGGTGGCAATGACCTCCAGCATAGAGAATGCATTTGGCTCACGCCTGATGGTCGGTGGCTTTCTATTGAATAACTCCATGACGGATTTTTCCTTCACGCCATTCATTGATGGCAAACCGGTGGCCAATCGCATAGGCCCGGGGAAGCGATCAATGTCTTCTATGTCGCCCACTATCGTGTTACGTGATGACAAGCCCTATATGGTTCTTGGCTCAGCCGGTGGCAGTCGAATTATTCTTCATGTTGCCAAAACAATCATTGCGCACCTGGACTGGCAATTACCCGTGGATGAAGCCGTTAGTTTATCGCACCGAATAAATATGCATGGCACTTATGAGCTGGAGTCCGGAACTGATGCACAACTACTGGCAAAACCGCTAAAAGCAATGGGGTATAAGGTATCGGTCCGTGATCTGAACAGCGGTCTGCATGCCATTGTTATAAAGCAGTCAGGCCTGGAAGGGGCTGCCGATCCACGGCGGGAAGGTGCTGTTATGGGGGACTGAATATCCGTATGTCCAAGACCGATGGCGCTGACTTCAGGCCCTGATCCGCCTCACCAGAGTCATGGCCATGGTATAGCAAGAAAAGAACGGTTTTTTCCCCTTGTCCAAACCAAGGCAGCAGCCAATCTGGATCAGGATAAAGTGCACTGTAGATCGTCCAAAGCTTCTGCAACATCTAATAGTTCTAACTGCCAGCTGTACATGGCTCCGGCTCCGACAAGTGCTCGCTTGCATTGTACATCACTGGCAAATTCCAGCGCTGTCTCGTTCCTGTTGTTTTTGACGTTAATATCTGCATTGGCATCAATCAGGGCCATAATGTATCCGATATTGTTTTTTCTGGCAGCCGCAAAAAGTGCAGTTTCACCGAGGCAGTCTCTGGCATTAAATCTGCCCCAGCCCTGATCAGGGTTTCGGCACATGCTACATTGTCAGTGCAGTTGCCCAAGTGCAGGGCTGTACGGCCCTTTTGATCTCTGGCATCGCGATTCGCCCCAGACTTAAGGAGCACAGGTTGAAGAATGACTTAAATTGGTTATCGAATTTGGAATACTATTTATAAACGCCCTTTCAAAGTGAGCAAATGCCTTTAACCACCTTCAGATACTATACCAACCGGAGTAACGGCACCCATTCACCATCATCGCTGTCTTCTGCAAAATCGGGCAGTGAGTTCTCGGAGTGTTCGGGGGATCTGTTCACGGGATTGTCCCCTGTGCTCCCGGCCAATATGGGGCTATGGCCAGTTGGAGCGGCAGACGATGCCCGGTTGCGACAGTAGCTATAGATGCACAAGCAAACCCCCGCCAACACAAACAGCGCACCGCCCAGGGCAATACAGGCATAAGCGGCTTGATTCAGGCCCAAAGCTCTTGGGCTGCTATTGCTGAAAGTGGTTGGGATTGTTGTCGGGGCGACAGGGTAGAACTCACACTGATGATTGTTTGCCAGTGCCGTAAAATTATAATCACCGGGCCGACAATCCGGCGTCAGCAGACCAGGGTCAATACCTGCACATAAATTATCCAGCCAGGGCTGACAACCAGGGACGGTATTGTTTTCCCAGTGTCCATTGATGCGGACATTACAGATATCAGGGTCAGAACCACCCTTGATAGAAGCCACTGCATATTCACTGTCGATTTCGCAATTTATCGCTGTGGTGCTGGCAACGATGGCTTTGGAAGCTAATATTCCCGCTCCGATGCCAGCAGATGCGTCCTTTCCGGAGGATGCCACGGTACAGTTCAGCGCGGTGGTGTCAGCAATCTTTGTAGAATCAAATCCAGTTAAAAGCATGCCCGCCCCGATGCCGGCGCCCCCGCCAGTGCCGGAGGTTGTCACATTGCAGTTTACCGCTGTGGTGTTGGCAACAGTTGCCACACTAAAAAAGCCTCCCCCCACGCCGATGCCTGCACTTCCATACCGGCCGGAAGCTGTCACGTTACAGTTCACGGCTGTCGTGTCGGCAACCATACCAAAAAGAGCAGCTCTGCCCGCGCCAATACCTGCGCAGCCATAATATCCGGAGTTTTCGACTGTGCAGTTCACCGCCGTGGTGTCAGCAAGCGTGCCAGTCCCGAAAGCCGTACCCGCGCCGATGCCTGCACCTCCATCCCTGAGGGTAGCTGTCACGTGACAGTTCACCGCAGTGGTATCGACAACATTACCATTACCACGAAGTAGCCCGGCACCAATACCTGCGCTCCCGGTCTCTTCGCCGCTAGCGGAGGTTGCCACAGAGCAGTTGATTGCGGTGGTGTTGAACACCGTTCCCCGGACATCCCCGCCGACAATTCCCGCACTGTTACCCAGGGCTACTACATGGGCATTTTTAACGCTGATATTACTGACCCTGGCAGCGTCTGCAATGGTACAGGCCACCACCGCGACCGGGCCTTTGTCTCTTATGTTGGCACCGTTAAAGTTCAGGCCATCGATCTGGCCCGGACCACCGAGCGTTTGCACCAGACAATGGCTGAGATTACAAATGGTGCCGTTTTTTTTGCCACGGAGTCTGCCGGTAAACGGATGAGTATCATTACCGATGGGCTGGCCCAACTGGCTGCCATCAATATCATCCCCGGTCTGTCGGTAATGACCATTGAGTGGATAGCCAGGGTCATGGCCGATCTTGCCAAGGGTTGCGGCATCCGGCACCGCTATCCACCGGTCACGGTTAGCGTTGGCTGTGTCAGCAGCGAGGCCGGATGGAGCCGCCGACACCACCGCGTTCGGCAGCTGGCGAGCCCCGGGCGATGTGCTGGCCGGTTTACGATGCTGCAACGATCTGTCTTGCTGTCGGTTTTTTATCTCACTGTGGTCGTTTACCGGGTTTGCCTCCCGGGTATTGTCCGGTAACAGCGGTACGGCGTCAGATTCCGCGAACACAGCCCGTTGCCCCCACCGACCCTGTGGCTGGGCAGACTGGGTTGTTGCAGGTCTTGAGTGGCTGGCCGTAATGCTGCCGGGCGAGGTTGATGGCTGTATCAAAATTACTACCTCATGATGGCTCGAATTAATGTGCTGGTTTCCTGACCCTGGATAAGTGGTTAACCAAATCACATTTTCTGACGAAGTGATCAGTCACCCTGCCGGGTTACAACTCCTGTCACATGGCTTCGGCTATGCTCCCTGCGCTGTGCCTTGCATGATAACTGTCCATCTGACAGAAAATACGATTCCAGTTTGCCAACTATTTAAGCTCAGAAAAAAAGTTCCTGACGGTTTCTGAACTGGTCAAGGGCATCCGGGTTGGCCAAGGCATCGGTATTTTTTACTGGCCGGTTATGAATCACTTCACGCACCGCCAGCTCGACGATTTTACCGCTGATGGTTCTTGGGATGTCGGTGACCTGCAGAACCTTGGCGGGAACGTGTCGAGGCGTTGTGTTATTGCGAATGGTGTGGGTGATTTTCTCGATCAGTTGATCATCAAGTGTCACGCCAGCACGAAGCTGCACAAACAACACAATGCGTGTGTCGTCTTCCCATTCTTGTCCTACGGCAATGCTCTCAAGCACTTCCGGTACTTTTTCTACCTGGCGATAAATCTCGGCAGTACCAATGCGTACTCCTCCCGGATTTAATACAGCATCGGCCCGGCCATGGATAATAACGCCACCATGTCGGGTGAGTTCGCCGTAATCTCCATGTGCCCAGACCCCTTTAAACTCCTTGAAGTAGGCGTTGTAGTACTTGCTGCCATCCGGGTCATTCCAGAAGCCAATGGGCATGGCAGGGAAGCTGGCCTGGCAGACCAGCTCTCCCTTTTCTTCGATCAGGGGAGTACCTGCAGTATCCACAAAGTGAACATCCATGCCCAGCCCCCGGCACTGCAGTTCACCACGATAGACCCGGAGTATCGGGCAGCCCAGGGCAAAGCAGGAGATGATGTCAGTGCCACCGGAGATGGAAGCAAGGCGGACATCCGGCTTTACCTCTTGATAGACATAGTCATAGCTTTCGTGCAGCAAGGGGGAGCCGGTCGATAGTATGGCCTTGAGATGTTGAAGGTTATGACTGCTGGCCGGCCTGACACCGGCTTTTTGCAGGGCGGCAAGGTACTTGGCGCTGGTGCCAAAAATGGAAACGTTCTCTGCCGCTGCCATATCCATCAGGGTTGCAGGTTCGGGATAAAAGGGGGAGCCATCGTACAACACGACAGTTGCGCCAATGGCCAGTGACGAAACCAGCCAGTTCCACATCATCCAGCCACAGGTGGTAAAGTAGAATATCGTATCCTGAGCTTTCAGATCGGTATGAAGGCCCAGCTCTTTCAAATGCTGTAACAGCGTTCCGCCATGACCATGAACAATACACTTGGGCACGCCCGTTGTACCTGAAGAGTACATAACGAACAGTGGATGATTAAACTCGACCGGCTCGATACGCACCAATTCATGGGATGGTTGACAGAAATCAGCCCAGAGCAGCCCATTGTCAAGCTGCCCGATATCCGGTTCCGGATGGGCAAAAGGCACGACGACGGTGGTTTCCAGCGATGGAATTTGTTGCTGAATCTCTGCAGTTTTTGCCATGCAGTCGATGGTTTTACCACCATAAAAGTAACCGTCTGCCGAAAGCAGGAGCCGGGGCTCAATTTGTCCGAAACGGTCCAGAACGCCCTGAATACCAAAATCTGGCGAACAGGATGACCAGACTGCCCCAAGCGCCGTGGTGGCCAGCATCAAAATAATGGTTTCCGGGCAGTTGGGCATAAAGGCCGCAACACGATCCCCTTTTTTGATACCGGCTGCCATCAAGCCCTGTTGGGCAGCGGCTACGCAGTGATAGAGTTCCCGGTAGTTCAGGGTCCGGCGACGGCCATTTTCACCGGTGAATATCAGGGCTGTTTTAGTATCTTTTCGTTGCAGTAGGTGTTCTGCGTAGTTGAGTGTTGAGTCAGGAAACCATTGAGCACCCGGCATACTGTCGTTTATTAATGCGGCGGATGGTGGAGTATGAAATTGTATCCGATAGAATTCAGCCAGCTGTTGCCAGAAGGCCGTTCTGTGTTCAATGCTCCATTGGTACAGGTCAGCATAATCCTTCAGTGGCAACCCTGTAATTTCTTTTACCCGGTTGATAAATGCCTGAAGATTGGATGAAGTTATTGTTTTTTGATCCGGTATCCACAGTGCTGGCATGAGTGTTCTCGTCTGGATTGTTTGCTGAAATGAATGTAGCTGCTTTTAGCACTTTCTCCAATATTATTATTGTTTGTTATCGAATTTAAACAGGCTAACTCAAAGCTCCAGCTCAAGTTCTTCTTTTATTCGAATTCGGATCAAATCAATGAGTTCCTGTGATTTATTGACAAAAACAGCAACATCACGAGATTCTAATGCCTGTATCATTGAATCAAAGATTTGGTCCTCATCTTTTCTTCCATAGAGTTGAAATTTCAGTCTTGAGCTTTGCAAGTTTGGAAGTAAGGCATTGTCTTGGGAAAACGGGTCTGAATGCTGTTTAATGGACAAATACACTGGCAAAAACGAATTCAGTGTATCAAGACGGAATTCGATTCGTCGGAGTTTCATCTCATGCCTTCTATTGATGAAAGCATTAATACAATAACTACTGGCCAAAATGATTGCAGAGATTATTATGGCCAAAATATAAAAAACCATTTGTTATCTTCCTGATGTAAATATTATTTTTTTGTTCACGCAGCTAACATTGGACTCCATCGTGAAAAGTGGGGTCTCTTGCTTTGCAAACGTTCCCTCGTTCACCATAATGCTTGTGACTGAGTCACTCACAGGTGCTGGCCCATCGATTTTTTATTCTGCATGTAATAGCCGGTAAGTTCAACTTCACGCTCAAAAACTGCCGATTAAGGCTATTTTCGGTCAAGTTTGAACACATGCTCGGTCATTACTTTCAAACCCTGTGCCTGTTTGCGTGGTGAGGGTTTGGTGTCCCGTGTTTCGATCAAATCAATCTCGAAGTGGCCACCGTAGAGTTCTTTTACCCGATTGGCTGGAATACTGAAAGGTGGCGCTGCTGCGGCAATATCATCATATTCAACGGTAATCAGCAGAATTTGTTCAATATCTGGTGCAATGCGCAGGAGATGTTGTATGTAGGCTTCCTGCGCGGCGGGGGGGAGTGCAACCAGCGCTGCCCGGTCATAAACAAATCTGGCTGGAATACTCTCCTCTGCCAGGGTAAAAAAATCCCCCTGAATCAGGGCTAATCGTTCGCTGGACCAGTACTCGTGTTCACCTGCTACCTGCCTTGAATAATTGAGGCTTTGCTCGGAAAAAAAAGCCTGCACCGCAATCTCACTCAGTTCAGAGCCGATAACAAAGTGTCCCTGCCTATGGAGTTCAACCATATCCAGGCTTTTGCCACACAGCGGAACAAACACCATATCCTTTGGTACTGCGCGTATCTTGGGCCAGTGTTTCAGCAGCATAGGGTTGGCCTGGTCAAGATGGAAGCCAATGGTATTGTTCTCCCAATGAGACTGCCAGTTAATCTCGTCCATTGCTATTGATATCCCGTTATCATGGTCGGATATTGAATCGGATGCTTTGCAATTATTAACCATACCGACTGCCAGTAGGAAGATAAATAGCTGAGTGTAGTTCATGTTCAGCCTCACTTTCTGAAGTTGTGCATAAGTAGTTAACCAAATGAAATCGTATTTTCTGACTAAGTGGACAGTCACTCTGCGGCGTTACAACTACGGTCACATATCTACGGCTATCAGGCTGTTCCAGTCAGGTGCAATAGTGAGTAAAGAGGGAGATGATTCCTGACAGCTGACATCGAAACAGTAATTGAACTTGAATGGCTCACCACTTTTCAGAATTCCAAATACAATCTTCGCATTAACATAATCTTCAGGAATATCCCAATCTTCATCACAATAGGAGTAAATTGCTTTTATCTCTGGTTCAGTGCCTGGCTCCGGTGTATAGTCCACCAGAGTTTCTAGTGACAGGACTCCCTTAACCTCAAGCTCATCTTCAGGATTATCAGGATTTATAAACTTCAAGTATTCACTGTACAAGATGTTGTTCTCGTCGCTTGGCTCATCGGGTGTCAATAAAAATGGCAGTGCCTCTTTTTCTTCTTTTATTTGGGATAAGTCTTCAGGTTTGAATCTGTCTTTCTCTAACACCAGGTTCGTCATTTCTTGAATAAACTCAACAGGGAATTTTCCGTTTTGATCACAAACCTTGCCAGTGTTTGCAGGCGATGCATGGGCTACCTTCAGGTGGCTGACGGCCTCATCAGATGAGACAGCACCAACATTTTCAAATCTGGAGTTGTCATCACATTCAGCAAAACCAGTTGTTGTTCCACCTGCAGACAAATGAGTGGGCGTCCGAGGTGGGGATATACCTGCATGAAAAGACGCAAAATCGACTTGCTCACTTTTAGTATCTTGAGAATCTGTACTGAAAAAATTGGGAAAATCAGGGCGGAGGTTGATATTATCAAAATTCATTACAACTATCCTGGAAATTAATGATCATGCTGAAAATAGGTTGTTGATGTTATTTTGTTAACAAAATAACCGGGTGTTTAGATCGTTTAAAGTTATTTGAAAACTTAACATGATATTTGGCAATGAGTCGAGTTCACATTCTGAACAAAATAAATCGTGCTGAATTAACAGCGCTCGTTACTGAATAAGAACAAACCGGCTTATGCCGGTTGGTAAATAATGGTTTTCTGCAGCCGGGTTTCAAAGTCATCCCAGTCCATAGGCGCACTGCTGATGATTTCCAGGCGGCTGTCCGGAGTTTCTTCGATCGCTATTACACTGACGATGCCATCCTGCATATTAAACCCTTTTACGCCCTGATCTGTTTTTGCCACAGCTTTTAACCGCTGGGCAGTTTGTGAGTGAATCAGTGAAAACAGCCGGTCAAAAGAAAACGAAGTACTTTCTGAAAACAGCCAGCCACAACTGAAATGATTCTGTCCTTTATTTTCCTTGCGCAGAAAAAGCTGGCCTTCCGGCAGCTTGAGGCTTATAGGTTCCGTCCCTTGTTGCTGATCAGGGCTCTTGTGGTGGGCATGGTGTGCTTTGGGGTTAACCGCCACACGGTCACGGCGAGGAAGACCTAGCAAGGCAACAGATAATGCACCTTGCTTAACCCAGGCTATTTCTGGTTTTGGTGCCGGTAGCTGGTCTGCAAACAGCTCAAAGCGTCTACGGTCATCCTTGCAGGATAAGTCCGTTTTGTTGGCTACCAGTACATCCGCCAGATGAATCTGATCCCGAAAATTGTCATTCTCAAGGTATCGGGGATCTTCAAGGTTCCGGGGATCCACAAGGCAGATGGTGGCTTCCAGGCTCAGAACCGCCTGATAATACTCGCCTTGAAGGGTGTTAATGATTTCCTGTGGATGCCCCAACCCGGTGGGTTCAATCAGCAGCCGGTCCGGATTACTGCGGGCGATCAGCATATTGAGGCCAATCTGCATGGGTAGCCCGGCCACACAGCACATACAGCCACCGGGCACTTCTCGCACGGCGATATCATTACGTGCTGCAGACCCCTGTAGCAGGGCGCCATCAATGCCGACTTCGCCAAACTCATTGACCAGCACAGCCCAGGTTTCATGGTCGGGTTTCTGCCTGAGCAAGTGAAGGATGGCCGTGGTTTTACCGGAGCCCAGGAAGCCGGTGATCAAATTGGCAGGAATGGTTTTGTGCATTGTATTAGCATTCGATATTCAGTGGTGAGCAGTTAAGGAGCTGTCCTGAAATAACTTCGACATTTCTACAGACGCTACCCGCCGCCCG
>NZ_JAHHPO010000350.1 GCF_024606365.1 Endozoicomonas sp. ONNA2 | reverse complement strand
AATCAGTGCTGTTGACCGAATCAGTGCTATTGGCCAAATCAGTGCTATTGGCCAAATCAGAACCATTAACCGAATCAGAGCGATTAACAGAATCACTGCTATTGAGCGAATCGGAACGAGTTACCGAATCAGAGCCATTACTCATAACAGAATCATCCGTGGCTGCTTTATCATCTTCATCGGTATCGTCAATCTTCACCCTGGCTGTGAACAGACACGACAACTCTTTAATGCAATCGTCGTCTGGATAGCGATTGGCAAAGTTCAGTGGCGTGCTCCCTCCACAGCCAATAGCCCTGGTATGCGCTGCGCTTTGCAACAGCAATTTCATGCAACCGATGTGGCCATGCATGGTGGCGTAATATAATGGTGTGTTGCCTTTTTCATCAAGGGCATGAATATTCGCGTTTGCCCTGATTAACAATGCAAGGCACTCTTCATAGCCTCCTTCAGCGGCAAAGTGGAGCGGCGTTGCACGTCTACCCTGGTTATTCTCATCATTGGCCAGGGCAGGATCAAATTTCAGCAATACCTCGACAGTCTCAGTTTTGCCATAAAGAACCGCCAGGTCGAGAGCCGTTATGCCGTTGACATCCGTGCTATTGGCCAGGGGGCCGTAATACAGCAACGCCTCGACGGTCTTTGTATGGCCTTTTCGAGCAGCAAGATGGAGGGCTGTATTGCCATAGTAATCACCAACTTCAACCAGTGAGCGGTCAATTTCCAGCAATGCCCTGGCGGTCTCGGTATGCCCCCCAAGCGCAGCCAGGTGGAGAGCTATATGACCATCACCATCTTCTTCTTTGGCCAGGGAGCTGTCAATGTCCAGCAGTAGCCTGATGGTCTCTGTGTGACCTTTGCCAGCAGCCAGGTGGAGAGCCATACTGCCATCGTCAGCCTTGGCCTTGACCAGGGACCTGTCAATTTCCAGCAAGTTCCTGACGATCGCTGTGTGACCTTTGTGGGCAGCCAGATGCAGAGCCATATTGCCATTATTCTTGACATTGATATTCACTCCGTTGTCCAACAACAGTCGTACACAATCACAGCTGCCATTATCGGCGGCATGGCAAATAAGGTGCAGATCACTGTGCGCAATGTCAGGATTGTGTTTCAGGATGTTCTCAAGAGCTTCCGCATCACCTGATTTGCAGACATCAATAACCAGGGGTTGGCCACAACGCAATACTTGCCGTTTTGGCTGATAACATACGCAACATTGCCGTTGCATCAGCATCAGTTCCAAACACGCTTCAGGAATACAGTTCAAGTGAAACTGGTGTGGTGGCTGGCATGATGTCCTGACCAGCGAATACCTGCCAAGTTGGCTTGATTTTCGGGGATTTTTACATTCTTCATCATGGCAAAGCGAAGCATTTGAATGATTGCCCGGAATTCTATAATCAGTTAGCCCACCTGACCCTCTACCAGAAACTCCCAACAGCTCTGGAAACATGACTGGAAACACGACTATCTCCCCTTATTCCCCGCTATCTCCCAAGTAAATTACAAAAAATTGATAAGTTACCCTGCAAAATAAACGTGTCAAAAAAAGGCAATTCAAATGCGGAAAAACGCAGCTCAAAGTGTAGTATGCAACCCCTGTACGGGGGTTAAAAAAAAATCAGAAGTCCTGTCCGGAAAAAATTTGTCATTTTCAGGAAACTTCAGGTTCCGGGAAAGGTCTGATAACTCATGAACAATTTCAGCCAAAACAGTGTCAGACAAAACAATCTCAGCCAAAATAATCTCAGCCAAGATTGTCCAGTTTGCCTGCAACCTATTGCTGGAAGGCCGGGGATAAGACGCTCCCGCACTGCTATGGCCCTGACCCGAAAGGTGCGGATAGACCCGGCCACAATCATAAGGCTACAGCCGTGTGCTCATGAATATCACCACGCATGTATCAGCGAGTGTGTGAAACAAACACCACGATGCCCACTGGACCGCCGCTTGATAATGGGCAGCATTCCCTCCATGTCTTGCCATGTGAATCTGCGCAAGGAGCTGCTCAAGTCAGTTGTGGGCAACCAGAGCGATAATGTGAAGGATATTCTGTTAACCGGGCTCAAACCTGATCAGCGATCGTTCTTCGACAGGAAAAATCCTTTAACCTTGTCGTTAAAGAAAGAAAATTGGGAAATAGCAGCACAGCTGATCAGCGCGGGATGGATCACCAAAAGTAAAACAGCGCAAAATAACCTTGCCTGGATGTACTTTAATGGCCTGGAGGTGGAGCAGAACTATGCCAAGGCCAGGCGCTGGTATCGCAAGGCCGCCGACCAGGGGTACGCTATCGCGCAAAACAGCCTGGGCACCGGGTACTTTAAGGAGCAAAACTACGCCGAGGCCTTGCCCTGGTTTCGCAAGGCCGCCGGCCAGGGGCATGCCGATGCGCAAAACAGCCTGGGCTGGATGTACTTATACGGCAAGGGGGTTGAGCAGAACTATGCCAGGGCCCTGACCTTGTTCCGCAAGGCGGCCAGGCAGGGGTTCCACTGCGCACAAAACAACCTGGGCTGGATGTACCATAATGGTTTGGGGGTGAAGCAGAACTTCGCCAAAGCCCGGACCTTTTATCTCCGGGCCGCCAGCCAGGAAAACACCGCCGCACAAGCCAACCTGAGCGCGATGTTCCAGCAGAGACTGGAGGCAGGGCAAAACATCGTGGAGGCCTTTAACTGGTTTCGCGAGGCTGCCAATAAGGGAGACGTTGGTGCACAACACAGCCTGGGCATGATGTACCTCAATGGAAAGGGGGTGGAACAGAACTACGATGAGGCTTTGCAGTGGTTCCACAAGGCCGCCGACCAGGAAGATGCCACCGCACAAAACGACCTGGGCTTGATGTTCTTCAGGGGACTGGGGGTGAAACAGAACTTCGCCGAAGCTATAACCTTGTTCAGCAAGGCTGCCGATCAGGGATTCGCCGCCGCACAAAACAATCTGGGCGGGATATACCTGGAGGGTCTGGGGGTAGAGCAAAACTACGCCGAAGCCCTGCTCTTGTTCCGCAATGCCGCCGACCGGGGATGCGCCGAAGCGCAAAGTAACCTGGGCTACATGCACCTGAAGGGTCTGGCAACGGAGCAGAACTACGCAAAAGCCCTGACCTGCCTGGGCAAGGCTGCCGACCAGAAATGCGCCGCTGCGCAATATCTGCTGGGCTGGATGCACCTGAAAGGCCTGGGGGTAGGGCAGAACTTTGCCGAAGCCCTGTCCTGGTTCCGCAAGGCCGCCGACCAGGGGTATGGCGCTGCTCAAGACAAGCTTGACCGGTTGGAAACAACTGGCAATGAATTCACTCCAATTCAAGGAATCGAGAAAACTGAAACTCCTGAATTCAGTACTATTGAACCATGAATATTTTCATTTTTCCGGAAACTTCAGGTTCAAAAAAAAGTCAGACATTTTATGAACAATGTTGATAAACCTTGTGCGGTCTGCCTGGAACCGATCAATGAAAGTCCCGGCATCAGGCGCTCGCGAATTGCAGCGGCCCTGGCCCGATTGGTGCGAATAAAAGATCCGGCCACGATCATAAGACTACAGCCATGTGGTCATGAATTTCACCACGAATGTATAAGTATAAGCGTGAAACAAAAACCATTATGTCCAATGGATCGTCGCTTGATAATAGGCACTACGCCCCCAATGTCCCGCCCCTTGAATCTGCGCAAGGAGCTGTTTAAGTCAGTTGAGAACAACCAGACCGATACTGTGAAGGATATTCTGTCAACCGGGCTCAAACCTGATCAGCGCTTGTCCCTCGACAGGAAAAATCCTATAACCTTGTCGTTAAAGATACATAATTGGGAAATATCAGCGCTGCTGATCCAGGCAGGATGGACCACTAAAAGTAAATCAGCGCAAAACAACCTGGGCTGGATGTACTATTTTGGCCTGGGGGTGGAACAAAACCATGCCAAGGCCAAATACTGGTATCGCAACGGCGCCGGGCAAGGGTCCGCCATCGGCCAGCTCGGCCTCGGCACCATATACTTTAATGAACAGAACTACGCCGAGGCCTCGCTCTGGTTCCGCAAGGCCGCCGACCAGGGGAATGCCGACGCGCAAACCAACCTGGGCTGGATGTACTTAAAGGGCATTGGTGTGGAGCAGAACTTCACCAAGGCCCTGACCCTGGTTCGCAAGGCCGCCAAACAGGAAGACGCCCTCGCGCAAAACAGCCTGGGCTGAATGTACCTGAAT
>NZ_JAHHPO010000349.1 GCF_024606365.1 Endozoicomonas sp. ONNA2 | reverse complement strand
GTGATGAGTTTTTGTTATGAAACACAGCAAAGGCATGCATAAACAAATCTGAAACGGTAATATTTGCTGAACGTCCTTTTCTGAAGTATCTATGTCAGCCAATTGCAGAGGGTATCCTGCTGACTGAGTTACACAAACTTCAAGACAACAACGGTCGCACCCCGCTGCATAAATTCTTTTCCCGTAAGGAGAGCAATGAGGAAATTGGTAAGCTGTTAATTCAAGAACCTGGCCCCGGGACATTTTATGAGTTAATGCATATCAAAGATAAACAAGACACTACCGTTATGGACCATTTATCAAAACTCCATGAGGATTTATATGATAATTACAACGCTATCTTTCAGAAACTCCCCGCTACGGTAAAAGTTAAGCAGTCTGGCTTTGATGCATCCGAAAGCAAGGGCAGTGACTTGACGCTGTCGGCCTCTCCCCGGACGAATACTCCAGGAGGCTGTCCGAGAATAGACTGCCCCAGGCGGCAACTGCTCCTGCATTGTTCTGGCGCCTGCATCCATGCAGTCGTAATGTAGCAGCAAATTGGTCTAAAAAGTTGGAATTTTTTAGTAAATAGAACCACAATTCAAAAAAAATTTCCGACTTATTGTCCTCAATTTTCTGACATCCTCGCCACGGGGACGCCCAGTCGGGTGCTATTCCCGGATAGCCTTCTGGATCAACGCAGGAGCAGCTGCCAAGAGTGTCGGCACAAGGTGTCAGAAATATATGATTTCATACGGTTCGCTAATTAATGTCAGGGAGGTGAAATGAACCCTTGTCAGTTACAGGGACTGACTCCGCAGCAGCTGTATGCATTGATCAGGGAGTCAGCCGTTGGATTTTCAGCAGAAGGTGGTTCCATTCAGTATCTTGGCAGGCAGATACAGCTGCATGATGGCATCACCGCACTGTCAGAGCAAAAAGTCATAACCGCTGAAAGTAAACAGTTATTTGCCCGGCTGGTTAATCTTCAACCCGATCTTGAAACTGAATTGCCCGGTTCAAAAGCTGAAGCAATACAGAGGGTCGCCAAGAATTTGGTAGTAAAATATCGTTTTGGGGCAATAGCAAAGTCACCAACCAGGGAGGTGCAATGTGCCGTTTTTCTTGAGTGCATGTTATCACCTCATATAGGTAAGGTCGCTACGATAAGAAAGTTATCCGAAGCCAATTCTTTAAGTGAGGCTGAAAAACTCGGGATCATGTTGGCTGCTGAAGAAAAGCTTGTATTGCCGGGGGGCTGCTGGGAACTTGTCGATATTCCTTTATCTATCCGATGGGAGAAGGCGAAGCGCCTGTTTCAATGTCTTTCTGAGAAGCCTTCTCTGGCGGAGGACCATGAAATTACTGAACAATTGTTTGTATTAAACCCTATTGTCCGTGAAAAACTGTTCAAAGTCGGGCTTCTGGTTATCAGGCAAATCATTGAATCGGAAAACAACGAACTTTCCAGACAGCTGTTGAGTGAAGTTGACAATATTGAAAAATTATTTACTCCAAAAGCTGAAGAGAGTGGCTGCTTGTCAAGCGTTGATGATGATCAAGATTTCAAATTCTACACGAAAAGGTTATTATACTTGTATGCAGCCTGTTCCGGTTTTTCACAGGAGGCTGATATTGCTGAGTTAACTTCGTACGTTAGAACTGTTTTGTACTCCACCGATGCAAAAAACATCTGGCATATTGTTAAAGAACTGGCCTATTTGTCGAAACAACCGGGCTCCATTGGTTATTGCCGTTATATTGATGTCGTGGCAAATATATTGAAAGTTCCTGCCACACATGTTTCCCTACAGTTTGAAAATCTCAAACAACTCAGTGATATCAATGGGTTTGCGTTACTTGAAAGCAAAAAAACACTGCCCCCTTATCTAAAGGTACTCAGGGCAAACATTGATAACATGACTCCGGAATATTCACAGGTATTGCTCGATACAGTTGACGACCTGGAATGCAAATTTGCTGATATATCACTACCTGAAGACAAGCCTGCTATTAAATCGAAAGTGCATCGACTTTTGATGATTATTGCCGCTTGCAAATCATCCAGACAAATAATGGATACTGCAGTATTGGCCCGTTTTGTCGTGGTCATCATGAAACATCGAAATCAAAAAAATATTCCTTATCTCATTCATGGGCTGGCCCGTCTGGCTCAGAGCACCCCGAAAATACAGCAAATATTGGGTAAGCCCAAAGTCAGTGGGGGAGACCATTTGCGACTGGCCCCACTGCAATTGCTGGGATTTATACCCGAAGTTATATCAGAAGATGAATTTATCAAACTCGGTGAATCTCTGCATGCTTGTGGTGCAAACAAGCGCCGGATGAAAGATATCAAGGTTTTCCATCAGTGGCAGGCCACTCTTGAGCAGGTATTGGTCAACAACGATATGAATAAGGCTATGGTCGTGCAAATCCTGAAAAATCTCACCCACAGTCCGACTTATGACAAACTGGGCTGGCTTCACATCTTACTCAAAATAGGCGGCAGGTTTAATAAATTTCTGGACAGCATGGGCCTCAGTTGTCAGATGGAAGGATTACCATTGTTGATCGCTGAAAAAGGCAGTGAAGCTTTAGTGGGAATAAATAAGGCGGTATCAAAATGGTTATTGAAACAACGACACTCCCATCTCCTGCCTTTTTACATAGTTTCAATGTCAGAATATTGTGACGAAATCGGGAATACGGAAATTACAGGCCTTATTCAGGAGTTTATCCACAGCAGTGCTAACCATACTTTTATTGAAGCCAGGCAGTCACCACTGAACAATCCTCACTTGCAGGTCGTTTACCAGAAATACACACAATTCAAAGCAGGTTGGCGGGCAAATTTCAGTAACTTTAGCGAGGAAACCAGAAACAAATTGTTGTCTCCGGGAGAAACCCTGGAGCTGACAGAGGACCCCTGGGATCTTTTTATCAGTGGACTTGAAGTTCACAGCTG
>NZ_JAHHPO010000348.1 GCF_024606365.1 Endozoicomonas sp. ONNA2 | reverse complement strand
GCAGTTACGAGCAGACCGACTCTGCTCCCGTGTCACACCGTGTGCTTTGTGGTTCAAAGCTATTGCTTCTGGAATTAATAGATGCTTAATGTCTATCGTAAGTATAAAGGCTTTCTCAGGGTTTTCTTTCAGTCAATAACTTTTTTCAATTTCTGCACGAACCCGCTTATACCGCCTTGCCCGGATTTTCCTGACACATCTGCACTATATTCTTTTATTAACTCCCTGATTTTCATTTTTACTTCTGGAGGTTTGCAGTAGAAGAATAAGCTATCGAAGGTTAGATCATAAGCTGTCTTATTATCATCATCCAGAATATTAAAATCAGCCCCTCGCTTCAGCAGTTCAGCAACGATCTCTACCATACCCCCACGAGCTGCAATGTGGAGGGCTGTTGCCCCTTGATACCCTCGGGCATTGATGTCCGCGTTTCCTTTTTCAATCAGCTCAGCAAGGATATCCAATCGATCTCCCATACTTTTCTTGCTGCGCCAGGGAAAATCATCGTCAAGCAAGGCATGATGGATAGCCAAGTTCCCTTGTGCATTTGGTAAACGGACGTCAGCATTTCTTTTAACCAGCTCTCTTACGATATCTTTCTCGCCCTTTGCAGCTGCGCAGTGGAGGGGGGTGGACTGCCCTGATTCATTTTGCCATGCATCGATGCGAGCCCCACGAGATATTAAAGTGTCGAGCAGTTTCCATTGCCTATTTCGTGCCGCGTACGCAATCGCCGTTCCACCTTCAGAGTCACAGGAGGCGTTAATAACATCGACATCATATTCAGCACCATACAGGGTCTCCAGCATTTTGGCTGTGTTAAAGCCTCTGGACTCGGCGATTTCAAGAACCGTCTTGCCTGTATTGCTCCTGGCCCACTTGTTGGCGCCTTTGTTAATTAGATGCTTAAAGACGTCTAGCTCGCCGTTTTCAGCTGCAAAGTGGAGTGGCGTAAACCCGTGTGAGTCAAGGGCGTTAATATCAGCAGCCTTGCAATCAGTCAGGGTGTCAATGACATACTTAGTGGCATTCTGGTCGCGAAGATGCTTGACTAAAAAGGCGAGGGGTGTTCTTCCGTCTTTGTCCCGATGGTTGATATCAGCCTGCTTGCCAATTAAGGTCTTCATGAAATATTCAATGGTATCCAACTGACCATTGGCGCAAGTGAGCAGGTAGAGTGGCGTCCTGCCATTGTTATCCTGTGCGTTGACGTCTGCGTTAAGCTCAAGCAACTGATCCAGGATTTCCCGCTGGCCTGATTCAGCCACAAGGTGAAGCACCGTCTGCCCGTTATTATCCCTGACGTTGACGTCTTCCACATGTTTTATCAGCATTTCCATTTTGTCTGGCTGGCCCAAACGAGCCGCAAGGTGGAGTACTGTTCCATTGTCGTCAATCCGATCGTTAATATCGGCACCATTGTCTAATAAAAATTCCAGCAGCGCCCAATTATGTTCCCTGGCCGCATGAATAAGCATTGTTGCCCCGTAATCATCACAAGGTGCATCAATCTTAAATCCGGCATTTACCATAAGGCGGATCAGGGGCGTAACGGAGCCACTTTTGTGAGCATACTGCATAACCGTATAGTCAGCTGAAGTTCTGGCGTTAACATCCGCTTTAGCCGCGACAAGCAGTTCAATTATTCTTTTATTGCCACGCGCAGCCACAAGATGAAGAGCTGTCTTCTTGCCGCTGTTTTTGATTTTGGTGTTGACGTCTGCCCCTTCTTTAATCAGGTCGAGTATTTTGTCATTCGTCAGATCCTCCAGGTTTTCAGTGTCTTTAAGTAAACTGTGGAATTCTTTAGTTGCTTTTTTTCTGTCTGCTTTTTTTATGTGGCCAGTTCGCTCATCGTCAATCGTGACCGACATTTTTTGGCAAGGAGGCTCGGTTTTAGTCTCAATTGCACGATCACCAACAGGGGTTTGGCAGGTCAAAGATGGACCAATACCCGATGAGTGAGTGCGGTGTGTACAAGGAGCCAGGGAAACAGATGAGCTGCCGGTTGCAGACTGTTTAGATGCATCACAGGCTGTTACATCTTTATTATTGGCCAATTGCCCATAAAGAGTTCTTGGTGCCGCGGAGATGTTCATATTAATAACTCCTGATTAGTAACGTGCTACTTCAGTTTCGCACGTTGGTGATAAACTTTTTGTAGCAGTCACAAGAAAATAAAGGCTTCTCAAGGTTTTATTTCAGCCGTTAAATTTTTCATTTTCTGAACGAACCCGCTTATACCGGCTTTTCCTCGCACATTCGCATTATTTTCTATCATTAACAGACAGACTTGCTCTCTCTCTTTCTCTCTTATTTTGAGCATTTTAAAAAAAAGTCCCGAACGATCGGAGCAATGATCATAAGCTGTCATCCCTTCATTATCCTGAATGTTGAAATCAGCCCCTCGCTTCAGCAGTTCTCGAACTATTTCTATCCTGCCTTGATTAGCTGCAATGTGGAGGGCGGTTCTTCCTTCTTTATCCTGAGCATTGATCTCGACTTTTCCGTTTTCAATCAGGTCGACAAGGAGACTGTGCCGGTGTGCCGGCATTTCCTGTGTGGCCGGCTTGTCGATGTCAGTCACGGCATGATGGATAGCCGAGCGCCCATCTGTATCTGGTAATTTGGCGTTAGCGCCTCTCTTCAGCAGCTCGCTTACGATATCTTTTTGGTCATTTAAAGCTGCGCAGTGGAGGGGGGTTAACTGCCTTGCTGCATTTTGCCATGCATCGATGCGAGCCCCACGTGATATTAACAAGTCGAACAGATTCCATTGCCTGTTTCGTGCCGCGTAGGCAATCGCCGTTCCACCTTCAGAGTCACAGGGGGCGTTGATAACATCGACATCAAGTTCGTCTTTGTACAGGCTCTCCAACATTTTGGCTGTGTTTTGGCCATTGGACCTGGCGATTTCCAGAACCGTCTTGCCACGTTTGGTCCTGGCGTGCTTGTCTGCCCCTTTTTCAAGCAGATGGTCAAAGACGTCCAGCTTGCCATCCAATGCCGCAAAGTGGAGTGCCGTAAACCTGCCTGAATCACTGGCGTTAATATCAGCCTTGAGCTTGGTCAGGGTTTCAATGACATGCTTAATGGCACTCTCATCGCGAAGACTCTCGACTAAAAAGGCGAGGGGTGTTTTCCCGTCTGTGTCCCGATGGTTGATATTAGCCCCCTTACCAATCAAGGCGCTCATGAAATATTTAATGGTATCCAGCTGACCATTGGTGCAAGTGAGCAGGTAGAGTGGCGTCCTGCCTTTGTTATCCCGGGCGTTGACGTCTGCGTCAAGCTCAAGCAACTTATCCAGGATCTCCCGCTGGCCTGATTCAGCCACAAGGTGAAGAACCGTTCTCCCCTCATTATTCCTGGCATTGATGTCTGCCCCATGATTCATCAACTGGTCAATGATAGCTGGCCGATCCAGATGAGCTGTGTGGTGAAGAACTGTCTCTGCGTTGTTATCCCTGGCGTTGATGTCTGCCCCACGCTTCATCAACATTGCAATGATGCTATCTGGCTGATCCAGACGAGCTGCAAGGTGAAGAGCCTTCATCCCCATATGAAAACTCCTGGCGTTGATGTTTGCCCCATGCTGGATCAACATGTCAATGATTTCTGGCTGACCCAGACGAACGGCAAGGTGGAGTGCCGTCCCCTCCTTGTCGATCTCATCGTCAACCTTGGCACCTTTGTCTAATAAAAATTCCACCAGCTCACAGTTATTCTCCCTGACCGCATGAACCAGCATTTTTCCTTTGTCATCATCACAGGGCGTATCAATCTTGAGCCCGGCATTCACCATTAAGCGGATCAGGGGCGTAATGGGACCGTGTATGTGAGCACACTGCATAACTGTCTGACCGGTAAAATAAGTTTCGGCGTTAACGTCGGCACCCTGGTTAACAAGCAATTCAATTATTCTTTTATTGCCACGTAAAGCCGCCATATGGAGAGCGGCCTCTTGGCCCCAGTGTTTGGTTTTCGCGTTGACGCTTGCCCCTTTTTCAATCAGGGCGAGGATGTTGTCATTGCTCAGATCCTCCAGATCTTTACATTTGAGTGCATTGTGGAGGTCTTCAGTCGCTTGTTTACGTTGTGCTTTTGTTATTTTTCCGGTTCGTCCATGAGCTTTCGTGACGGGCTCGTGTTGACAAAGGGGCTCGGTTTTAATCTCAACTGCGCGATTACCAACGGGGGTTTGGCAGGTCAAACCTGGAGATGGTTCAATACACGATGAGTGAGGACGGTGGGTAATGGGAGCCGGGGAAACTGATGAACTGCTGGTTGTAGACCCTCCAGAAGCACCGCAGACTTCTTTATCGGGCAATGACTGACAACCCATGCTTGCTGGTACAGGTCTGAGAAAGTTCATATTGATAATTCCTGTTTAAAAATGCTTTGCTTTGGTTTCGCAATCCAGCACACGAGTACTTCACAGTTGTTCACCACTCTGCGCAGTCTTTTGCTTGGCTGAACTTTTGTTTAGTTAAAAAATTCTAAAAATATCTTATAGACCAAATCTTTTAGTTGGACAAAACAAAATGATAAAAGTTGCAAAGGAATTGTCTGAAAATAACTTCCACATATTCAGATGTTCCACCGCAATAATCATCAGGAACACTGAGTTTAAAATGGGAAAGTTATTTTTAGACCACTCCAAAGAGCAAGGCATCTTTTTTCACGTCTAACAATCCTACGATTCCCGGCAAAAACCCACCGGACTCCTTCTGAAACCTCCCATCCATTCCGGTGAGTCATTTTGATTTTGGCAGCAGCCGTGGACGAACAGTCAAAAGCACAAACGTACATAGTGCAATTAAGCTGCTCAGTGTTTTTGGAAATTCTTTAAAGACTCTTGTAACTATTCAGCACCCCTCACTTAAATCTGGAATTTTCTGATTTTTATACCA
>NZ_JAHHPO010000347.1 GCF_024606365.1 Endozoicomonas sp. ONNA2 | reverse complement strand
TAGTAACTGTCCACTTAGCCAGAAATATACGATTCCATTTGGCCAACTACTTAACCAGCAGGGCCATCAGCGGAAAACTGGCGATATACACGTCATAGTATCAGTAGTACTCTCAGGGCGAACATTAAGTGGTCCACTCCATCGTCAATGGGGTCATCTTCCCGAAGAGTGAGTGATTAACGTCTGCCCAAGTGCAATTAATATTCTGCCAGGGCCAAGAGGCTATACGGCTCTCAAGGTAGGTGTACCGCATGCCTGACCGCAGCTTCCGATACTTGTTTATGAATAATAATTTAACAGTTTCTCAATATCTGAGGCGTGCTTTGCCGGAATCTGATGGTTACCCTGAACCATGGGCAACATACTCTGCACGACCGCTCTTGACGCCTGGTCACCGGAACCCAGTTGCAATACGCTCTGCAGATATTCAAGGGGGTTATGCCGCATGTGCGGAATTTCCCAAATCACTTGCTGTAGCCAGCTATTAAATGTTTCAGGATCCAGGATTGCCCGGTGCTTGTCTTTAAGCTCTTGAGCCCACTTGATGTTCCGGTTTCCCTGTACCTTTTCAAAGGCCTGCTTCAAAGCGCAATCGACAGCCTCCTGACTCCAGCCACCGACTCTTTCGCTTAGCAACGTTTTCATACAACCGATTAATCGATCGCAATCAGTTTGATTATCTGATGAAAATCCGGCAACTGCCTTCATGACTTCAATGGGAACTTTCCCGGAAAGCTCATCACCGGCACCCAGTTTCAGCAATTGTTCAATCATATTGGGCTCACATCTTCCTTTCTTGATCAATTTAATCAATTCATCTCTAATCACCGGGGCATCCAATACGATTTTGTGACTGGCCAGAGCGTTGGCATCATGAAAAAAACGGTGTGAAACATAAAATTGTAATGTACGGGCCAGAGCTTTTTTATCCCGGATTCCCTTGTTCAGAATTCCCTGAATCAAGTGACAGTCGTGGTAATTATTTATGTTCAGCACTTGCAGTAGCAGGTCAGTTAACACCTGCATGGATTGTTCATCGGAACCTTTTAGCTCGAGCAACAAGAAAATTTTTCTCTTAACGTGGGGACTGATACGAGTAGTGTTCTCGGGAAAGATTTCAGTTAATACCTTTTTAAATTTGTCGGCACTGAGACTGGCACCGTATCGGCTGTGCATCAGATGAGCCCCGGCAAAGTTGTCGGAATCAATTGCATGACTCAAAAGCTCCTCGACGTTACCTGGAACGGTAGTAAAGGGAGCTGCCCGCTGCTCCAGAGGCGGAATATTACCCTGTTGGCAATAACGGTTGCGTTGACTGGCATAAGAATTGGCATCACAATCGGCAATTTCATCCGTTCGCCCAGGATCAGGCAAATGAGTTTTACACTTGGGGCAGGCTGGAAGATATTCCTCAATCTTACGTTCTGCCAATGCCAGGGTTGCTGAGAACTTATGCCAATTATCCAGGCAAGCCTTGTGAAAGATGTGCCCACATACTGTCAGGCCAGCAGGAGGCGAGGAATACCTTTTGGATGAATCAACGTTAAAGCAATCATCCAGGCAGACTGTGCAATGGCCGTTAGAGGCACGGATTTTCGTGCTGCTGCAAAGGGCAGAATAGGATTCGATCATAACAGAATTAACCTTGGTGTTGATGGAGACGGCAATTGGCGTTTCTGAATATTTGACCAACAAATCATCGAAAAGTTCAGAGAGCTGAATTTTTTTGCTCTGCTTGCCGTAAAACTCTCAAGACACCAACTGGCAAGACACCAGCCGGGCTGAAGAGAATTGGGGCCAGGTTTTTGATTGTGCAAATATATTTTTCATCATCATAAATGGTAATAGTTGTGAATAATGAAAGATTTGGTCACAGATTTTCGACATGATCACAGATTTTTTTGTTCAAATCAGAAACTTTTTTGCTATTCTGCGGTCCATTGCTACGTTAAAACATATTTGATTTATGCAAGACTGAAATCCGGTTTTTTGGCACCCATCTTTCGGTATCGATTTATTTTTTTAACAACTCGTGAGCTGGATGATCACGCCCTGAGTAAAATCTTTGGCGTTATTGTGGAACCTGTCCCGCCGCCTGTGGTGCCAGGCCACGCATCCCTGATGTCTGTGCGCAGACGCAAGGCATCGTGAGGGGCGGTTCATCGGGTTGCCAATGGAAACCGCCGCAATGGCAGGCACGAACTGTCGGTATCATTGAGGTGGATGTCACCTGAGCTTCATGCATAGCTGGTGCGAACCCTGTTGTTAAACGGTAGCAGAACCGTTGTCAGGGGTGCCGAAAAACACGACGATCGCCGTAATAACTGGATTAAAGAGCTTGATCAGCGCAGGGGCA
>NZ_JAHHPO010000346.1 GCF_024606365.1 Endozoicomonas sp. ONNA2 | reverse complement strand
TGAAAGTCTTTTAACTAACAATGGCAAGGCTTTCACGCTTAAGTCAGTGCCATTGGTTTTTAGACCCATTTATCGCCACCTCATGGATGCAGGAGCAGTTACCACCTGTTCTCGGACAGCCTCCTGGAATTAAAATAATCCCTCAGCCATTTTAACCAGAGCCATCGCTAATTATACTGTGCCTGTTCAGGATTAAGGATCAGATTATGCGATCGCTCACTGCTGGCCACCAGCTGAAAATAGCCATTTTTTTCGCTGCTACCGTGTTTATGTTGCTGACAGGCTGTGGGCAGAAAGGTGACCTTTATCAACCAACGTCATCACTGGCCAGCTCTGATGCCCGGGTTCTCCCGATAGAATAAATAGCGCAGTACTGGTTAATTACATTAATAAATAAGAAATGGGGAACAGTCACCTTATGGAGTGGTTTACTTTTCAGCCCTCGGAAGCAGCGGCAGGCAGCGAGTTGTTTGCCGAAGATATTCCGGTTAAACAGCTGGCCAGCCAATATGGTACGCCTTTATACGTCTACTCCAGAAAAGCCCTGGAAGCTGGCTATCAGGCCTATTATCAGGCAATGGGTAACAGACCCCATTTGATTTGTTACGCAGTCAAGGCGAACAGCAACCTGGCGGTGCTTAATGTGCTGGCCCGCCTGGGGGCCGGCTTTGATATTGTCTCTGTTGGTGAGCTGGAACGGGTGCTTGCTGCGGGCGGTGACCCTGCCAGGGTGGTGTTTTCCGGGGTGGCCAAGCAACGGCATGAAATACGCCGGGCGCTTGAAGTGGGTGTCCACTGCTTCAATATTGAATCAGAACAGGAGCTGGAGCACATTCAGGAAGAAGCACTGGCAATGGCTCAAGTGGCTCGCATCTCCCTGCGGGTAAACCCGGATGTGGATGCCCAGACTCACCCGTACATCTCTACTGGCCTGAAAGATAACAAGTTCGGCATTGATATTAACCGGGCGCCTGTGGTTTACGCCCGCGCGGCTGAATTGAGCCATATTGAGGTGGTTGGTGTTGATTGCCATATTGGTTCCCAGCTGACCACCACAGAACCTTTCCTGGATGCGCTGGATCGTTTGCTGCTATTAATGGATCAGTTGCAGGCCCGGGGCATCCGTTTGCAGCATCTTGATATTGGTGGTGGTCTGGGGGTTCAGTATCAGGATGAGTCCATTCCTTCACCTTCAGACTATCTGGTATCGGTCCAGCAGCGGCTGGTTGAGCGGGGCTATGGCGATGTGATGCTGGTGGTGGAACCGGGTCGATCCATTGCCGCCCGGGCGGGGATCATGCTGACCCGTGTTGAGTTGCTCAAAGCGACAGGGCAGAAGCAGTTTGCCATTGTTGATGGTGCCATGAATGACTTGCTCAGACCGTCCATCTACGGCGCCTGGCATACCATTGTCAATACGATGCACCACACTGATGTGGATAGTCAGGTGTATGATATTGTCGGCCCTGTGTGTGAAAGTGGTGACTTTTTGGGTAAGGCGCGGAATCTGGCCGTTCGGGAAGGGGATCTGTTGGCGGTGTATTCGGCGGGTGCCTACGGCTTTGTCATGAGTTCCAACTACAATACGCGCAATCGAGCCGCCGAAATCATGGTTGATGGCAATGAGTCTTTTGTGATCCGTCGCCGGGAAACCATTACCGGGCAGTTTGCCTCAGAAAGCCTGCTGCCGTCGTAAAGTATCAGGAACGAGTGAATTTTATGCTTTTACATTTCACCAAGATGCATGGTCTGGGTAACGACTTTATGGTAGTTGATATGGTGTCCCAGAACCTGCGCCTGCCGCCGGAAAAAATCCGCCGCCTGGCGGACCGGCGGTTTGGGATCGGCTTTGACCAGTTGCTACTGGTTGAACCCCCGACCAATCCTGATATGGATTTTCGCTACCGCATCTTTAATGCCGATGGCAGTGAAGTGGAGCAGTGTGGCAATGGCGCCCGTTGTTTCGCCCGTTTTGTCCGGGACAAAAAGCTGATTGGCAGGGATCGGGTCCGGGTACAAACCGCAGGGGGCAACATTGAGTTGACGATTCTGGGCAACGGCGAGGTTTGTGTGGATATGGGGATGCCAAGGCTCGATCCTGAGCAAGTGCCGTTCAATGCACCGCAGCGTTCAGAGACTTATCCCCTGATGGTTGATGGGCAGGTTATCGAGGTTTCTGCCGTGTCCATGGGCAATCCCCACTGCGTTTATCGGGTGGATGATGTGCACAAGGCACCCGTGCCAACCTGGGGACCGATGATTGAAGCCCATCCGGACTTTCCCCGAAAATGCAACGTCGGATTTATGCAGGTCCTCAGTGCGGATGAAATTAACCTGCGGGTATTTGAACGTGGTGCTGGTGAAACATTTGCCTGTGGCACCGGTGCCTGTGCCGCTGTGGTCGCAGGCCGTCAGCAAGGTTTGCTGGGCGATACCGTGAAAGTGAATTTACCCGGTGGTAGTCTGTCTGTCTATTGGCCGGGAGAGGGCAGTCCGGTTATGATGACCGGTGCAGCAACCCGCGTTTATGAAGGATACACCCGGCTATAAATCTGCCAAGGGCCAGAGACAATGACCGAACAGACTGTCAAAGTAGACAAGGAGCAGGCAACGCCTGAACAACCGAAGACCCTGAACTCCGGGCAGGTTGCTGACTTTCTGAGAGAGCATCCAGAATTTTTTGTGGGCCGTGATGATCTGCTGCTGGATCTGACCCTGCCTCATCAGCGTGGCGATGCCATCTCGCTGGTTGAGCGTCAAGTGGCGCTGCTTCGGGAACGGGCACTGGCTTATCGACATCAGCTGGCCCGTCTGGCTGATAATGCCAAAGCCAATGAAAAGCTGTTTGAGCGTTTGCGGCTGCTGGTATTGTCTCTGCTGGAAAGCAGGGATCTGGAACAACTGGTGGAAGTGATCGGTGACAGCCTCAACCATGAGTTCAGTATTGAATTCCATTCACTGATTTTGTTCAGTGAAAATCCGATGAACCTGCCCGTGAGGGTCGAACACAGCGACGCGGTGGCCGAAGCCCTGGGTTCCATCATGACCAGTGGCAAAGCCATTTGTGGTCAGGTGACTCAGGCAGAGCTGAAATTCCTGTTTCAGGAGCAGGCCGACAACATCGGCTCGGTGGCCATTGCCCCCCTGGGCTACGCCCTCAGTGAGCCGCAGCAGCTTGGGGTTCTGGCCTTGGGCAGTCAGGATAAACAACATTTCAAGGCCAGCATGGGCACCGTGTTTATCAGTTACCTGGGCGATATCCTGAGTCGAATGCTGGCCCGACAGCTGCATTCATGAGTCACTCTTCTCCCGATTCTCCGGTTAATAGCCCCCTGCAACCGGCAGTGGCTGCTTTTATGGATTACCTGCGCTACGAAAAGCAGCACTCACCCCATACGCTGTCTGCCTATCGGCGTGATCTTTCCCGGGTAATCCAACAGGCCGCTACCAGTGCAGTTCCGGGGTGGGAAACGATTACCGAAAGGCAGTTGAAGCACTGGCTGGGACTTTGGCACGAAGATGGTTTGTCCAGTCGCAGCCTGCAGCGGCTGATCTCATCCCTTCGTCGTTTTTATCAATACCTGTTAACCCGGGGCGAGGTAGCCCATAACCCGGCCCAACTGCTTCGGGCACCGAAAACCGGTCGGCCCTTGCCGGCGACCCTGGATGCCGATCAGGTCAATCACCTGTTGGATGACCCACAAGCGGAGGGTGATCCGCTGAAGTGCCGTGACCTGGCCATTCTGGAACTCTTCTACTCCTCAGGTTTGCGTCTGGCCGAATTGGCGGCACTGAATATGGAGAGCTTTGCCAGTGACTTTTCTCTGGTGAGAGTGCTTGGGAAAGGCAACAAAGAGCGAATGATTCCGGTGGGCAGCAAAGCCCGACAGGCCATTCAACGCTGGCTCAGTGTTCGGGAGCAGTTTGTGCGGGCTGAAAGTGGTAGCGCCCTGTTCCTGTCAAAGTTGGGCAGGCGCATCAGTACCCGGCAGATTCAGAATCGTATCAAGGAATTTGCCCGCAAAGCAGGCATGCCGGTGGGGGTGCATCCCCACATGCTGAGACACTCGTTTGCCAGTCACCTGTTGGAATCCAGCGGCGACCTGCGCTCAATTCAGGAACTGCTGGGGCACAGCGATATCTCCACCACCCAGATCTACACCCATCTGGATTTTCAGCATCTGGCTGCGGTGTATGATAAGGCTCACCCAAGGGCGAATAAAAAATGATTCGATCCCGTATGGTCGATTCTGTTTCAGGTTGATTCGGTACTGGAAGCCATTAATGCTTCCAGCCTGGCTATAGCATGGGAATTACCCGCTTTTTTGGCATAATCCAGCGCAGTATTGCCTGAATTTCCGGATGAATTAAGTTCAAAATCCAGCTCATCTGCATGATCAAACAAGTAATCGAACACGCTGTTAGCCTTATAAAAAGAACTTTGGCGAAAAGCAAGGCCAAATTCTGACTTGTTGATACTGTCGGATATTTTTTGTTTATGTTCTAACGCAATCGCTAAAGCCTGCATTAAACCTTTAAGCTGAATATAATGTTTTACCTTGGTAATAAGCTGCATGGCTTTTACTGCCTTCTCATCACTTTTGATATTCTGTTCAAAAGAATTCACCTCATCATCTGTAATTGGGCGGTAATCCTGACTTCCTGTGAATTTGACAGAGTAGTCGCCGCGCAACCCAAAGTTGCGAGCGATTCCTGCAGAGGTTGTATTTAACACAATACTCGGAATGATCCGATTGAAAAAAGGATCTACAAAAATTGCATTGGGTAGTCTGCTCTTTAACAAAGTAAAAAGTTCTGTGATATCCATGGCTATCCCGGGTCGTGCGTCATATTCAATACCGTATTTGGCGGTAGCGACATTTATTTGATCAAACAACTGTATCATTGACGGGTTATCGGCAATTAACACCATGCCATGCGCAGCAAGATGTGGGGTATTATTGTCTGGTTTGCCAACAAGCTCCAGCGTCCAGATAATATCAGCAGGAACACCTGCTTTTAGCAGGTTTTGCTGGCACTGATACATTTGGGGACCACAATTACCAAAACCGTTTTTTACACAGAACTGATAATATATTCTGCTCTCTCTGCTGTTATATGATTTATGGCTTTGTTTAAATTTTTCCTCTAAGTACTTGCAGCCAGCATTCATATTGACTACCTCCCTGGTAACAAAAGGACCGCGTTGTTGCTTCATCCTTTGTATATCCTCTGGCTTCAGGGTGGGAAAATCTATGTCAATATCTTTGGTAATGTGGTTGCTCCCTAATACTTCATGGCGTGTTGTTGCAACGATATGGTTGAGAAACCGGGCATTTTCTGCGATGTCCTGAAACCTGGTCGAAAAGCCACGCCAGCAAGGCGCAGCAATACTTTTGGGAGGGTTGTCGGTTTCAGGTGTCGGGGATGCTAAACCATGGGCTATTTTTGCTTCGCTATTTTGGCAGGCCGTCGGTTGCATAGATGCTGTTCCTCAGAAAAGTAAATTCTTTCAATAGACAATCCAAATTGAAAATCGTTCACTTGAATGGCTGACTGGGAATGTACTTATTGTTGATAGAACAAACGTGATGAGTTTTTGAGCGTTTTTCTTTTATCTGGTTAATCAAGTCTAATTAACAAAAATAAACAAAGAATTTCTGCAGATTATCCGTTTGCCATTATTCTCTGCGGTATAAACTTACCTGAGCCCTGACAGGGTAAAGCAGATCATTTATGGATAACGTTATCAATCACACTGTACTGCCCGAAACCGTCGTTAATAAATCAACCCAAACGGATTGTGACGCCCCAAGCTCCGGATCTCTCGGGCCTTATGAGATTAGCCATGTTGATGAAGTGGTCACGTTTACTGGTTGTTTGCCTGATAAGGAAATTTCGGTAGAAAAGGGCAGGGTTGTTGTGACGATTCGTCCGGCGTTGAATGTCACCGCGCGGGATGCAGACGACAATAACAGGTCTTTCAGCATCAGATTTCAAAGCTTACCCTCGAATCAGGCATCGGTTAACGTGATAAGAGAAAGTAGCGATAGCGAAGATCTTGCTCCGGATAAATGTGTAATGTTGTCTAATGATGCATCAATTTCAGGCAAAACAGTTCCCGAAAGTCACATATATCAAGTTTCCAGTGTTGGTAACACCAGACGTCCAGTCCTATCCGAAATAAGTATGGATTCGGTATCTTCAAATGCCAGCTTGACTGAAGGATTGGATACCAGTTCAGCCTTGACAGCAAGATCGTCTTCTCTTGGCAAACAGTCTCTCAGCTCTAACTGCTCTGACAACACTTCTTTTTTGAATTTTGCTTCCAGCGACCGGTTCAGAAATGGTCAGAAGATTTGCAAGATAGTTGAAATGAGGCGTGATCCCCACCGATGTAAAAACCCAGTGTCCAGGGTGATATCAAGTAGCCTGATCAATTATGATCCAGGCACAGTACCTGGTTGGTACAAAAGTGAATACAGCCAAGCGCAGTTTGTGATAACTGAGGTTGAAAGCTTTATCTTGAAAAGCTTTGCCAATTATATGGGCTGGCTGGATGCTAACGGTAAAGGCAAGAATATTTTTACCGGTTCGGCTAATGTTTCGAGTAACCCGTTGAGATCACAATTTGTTGACTGGTTCGAAACTGATGCCCGCGCCCTGGAGTGCATTTGTGAAGTCGCACGGTTGCTGGCTAATGCAGAGAGTCAGGTGGACCAGTGTTTTCGTGGATCAAGTAAAACTAATCCCATAAGTCGTGTTAATCTTTATCAAACTTTGTCTTTTAAAAAAAGCAATAAAGAATTCATTAAAAGCAAAAGTCGAAGTGGCGATTTACAACTTTTATCAGATTGCTCTTCTGCAATTTTCTTCTTTTTCAGCAACTTTGTATCAAAACTGGAGAGTGCCATAGAATCAAAAAAACAAAAGGCAGAAAAGGCAGCGATTGCCAGAAAAAGGGCTGACCATAAGGTTCCGGAAAAAAAGAAAGGGATTTTTGATTTGTTAAAAGCCTGCGCAAATTATAACCTGGCAGTCCAGTTGATCGATAGAGAAATTAAAAGGGCTGGTCTGGCTCAACAGGATTCAGAAAGGATGGCCGATGAGATGCCCAATGAAGGGTCACACGTCGTTGACTATACCCGTGTTGAACCCGGGGATTTGCACGTTATGAGGCAGTTACTCGTCCTGATTGAAAATCTGGAGAAAGAAGGTCTGGCCATTCTCAGTGATTATCAAACCTTTATTGAGGCCCTGCCAAGAGCCGTGGAAGGTAAGAAGTTTGAGCAGAGGGTGTTACGCATGTTCGATAATGGTAACGGTTATGTCAGTGAGCCATTACATAGCATGAAGTCAACATTGACTGCCATATTGGAAAATAATCTCACTAACCTGCAGGATTAACCGGATTGGTTTCAGCATTTATGAGTTGACATCAAGTAACAAAAATAAACAAAGAATGTCTGCAGATTTTTCTGCGGCCCTTATTCTTTGTAGAAAAAAAACATTTGAATTCTGACAACCAAGGTAAAATAGATTTTTATGGATACTGTTAACAATCATCTTGAAATACCCAAAATTTCCGGGGGAACTCCCGCTCATAAAACAACTCAAACGGATTTTCACACAGTAAGTTCCGGATCCTTGGGGCCCCATGAGGTTAGTCATATAGATGAAGTAGTGATATTTACAGGTCACCTGTCGAATAGAGAAATCTCCGTAGAAAAGGGCAGGGTAGTCGTGAAGATTCTTCCTGCCTTGCCTGCCTTGAATGTTGCGGCTCAGGACGAGAACAAGCGATTTTGCATCCGATTTCACAGCATTCCCATGGAGACGAGAGCAGGCTTTGGCGAGGAAGACCTTGACTGGGACACCTATGCGGAATGTCAAGGTTTGAACAGAGCGTCAATGTCAGTGAATACGTTCCCCGGGGATCTGTTCCCACAGGATCCGGGAGTTGCCAGTCAGTCAATCATTTCGGGTCTGGCTGGTTCAGTGGATACGCTCCCCGGGGATCTGTTTTCACAAAATCCCGGAGTTGCCAGTCAGTCAGCCATTTCGGGTCTGGCTGGCAATGGGCAGCCACTCTCACCAGTCATAAGTGAGGGTTCGTCATCTTCGTGTGCAAGCACCCTTGAAGAAGTAGCTGCCGCAGGTTTAGCCACCCCGGATACACTGTCCTATGTTGATAAAACATCTTCTATTTGCCGAGACTCTTGCCAGTCTTTTGATTCCGCCAGCAGTAGTTTCAAACCTGCCACTGCCAGTACGTTTGAGAATGGCCAGATGATCTGCGAACTGGCAGAGGAAATCGGTGATTTGAGCCGATGTAAAGAACCCATATCGAGGGTGATATTCCGTAAATTAGTCGATTATGATCCAAGAAAAGTGCCGGAATGGTACAAAAATAAACATGATGTTAATCAGTCGTTTAAACGCACTGAAATGTTCATGTTTCAAAACTTTGCCAACTGGGCGGGCTGGCTTGATGCTAATAGTAAGCCTATGAATCTATTTCCCACGTCGAGTAAACAATTAAACACAAATTTTGTTGTGTGTGTTGAAGATAGCAGTCATGCCTTCGAGCGAATTTCTAATGTTGCGCAAATGCTTGCCAGCATGAAGCGACATATTAATGAATATTTTCAGGGGAAATATAAAAAAACCATAAGTTTCGTTGAACTTTATGAAACACTGTCTTTTAAACCCTCTGATAAGAAAACAATTCAAGATATAAGCCAAAAAGGAAACTCACCATTGCCTGCGAATTGCCTTTCCGGGATTGTTTTCTTTTTTCACCGTTTGATATGGAAACTGGATAAGTCGATCAAAACAATACAATCCACCAGAGATAAGGCACAGATTACTAATAAAAAAACAGGTAGCCATAAGGTTGCAAAAAAATCGATAGAGGATTTTAACAAGTTGTTAAATGCCTGCGTAAATTATAATCTGGCGGTTTATTTGATTGAGCGGCAATTTAAATTGATTGATAACCAAAGAAGTAAGAAAGAAATGAGAGAGAAAGAATTGAGAGAGCGTGGTGAGTTATGTGCTGATACAGGCTCTATTAATTCCGAGGATTTGCACGTTCTAAAACAGCTTCGCCTCATAATTAATGCTATTGAAGAAGAAGGTCGTTCCATTCCCAAAGAATTACGAACAACTATTGATCTCTTCCCAAGGGTGTTACAAGGTGGTAGCTTTGAAGAGAGAGTGTTAGGTTTGTTAACCAATGGTAGCGATTATGTCAGCAAGCCATTAAATTCCATAAGGTCAGAATTGAATAAAATATTGGCAAATCATTCGAATTCACCGGACTGAAGAAAATCCGTAGCATTCACTCTTAAAGTAGTACTACTGTCTGTTTTTTCTTTAGCTTTACGAACGAGTGCAGGCGGATAGATTTATACGTGTTGCGAGTCTTGAATTGGAACCACGAAGCGCACCGCGTGTCACGGGGTCTGCACGTAACTGCAATTGAGATGGAGGTAGGCCCTCCGGTGG
>NZ_JAHHPO010000031.1 GCF_024606365.1 Endozoicomonas sp. ONNA2 | reverse complement strand
GTTTAAATGCCTGCACGTTTTTGCGGTGGCGAGAATATCCCGGACATTCAAAAGGTCTAACAGCTTGAGCATGGGAACCCTTGGCACATGCAGTAATGTACACGGGCCTTTGCAGGGAACAACCGACATCCCGTTGCTGCGCCCCACACAATACGACGCCTCAGGTGTCACTCCGCCACGGTCCGGGCTGCTGCCATGACTGCTGATGGTGTTCACGGTAACGGGAGATTCCATGATTCATTGCCCTCGTCAGGTGATTGCCGTTCAGTAGTCTTGGATGGAATAGTCGGGCAAAAGTTCAAGTCAGTCGGAATCATCCTGTAAACCAGACTTGTTTGCCCTTTTGCACCCGGGCGATGGCGGCATGCATGCATCTGCTTGCAGGCGAGGTGGCACTGGATCCTCACCATACAAACGCCAGATTTCTACGGTGTGCTTGCCACTGACAGTCACCACCTGTCTGCTATTGGCACTGAAGATGGCTGATCGGACCTGCCCGGTATGCTTCAGAATGGTCTTGACTCCCCAGCTGCCATCGGCATACCGGCCCAGGATTATTGCTGTGCCATCCGCGCTTGCGGTCACTAAATGGCTGCCATCGGCGTTGAAGCGTGCGGAATTGATCCGGCCGTAATGGGTGATAATGGCTCTTTGTCGCCAATCGCCATTTCTGTCGAGTCCGTAGATTTTTGCGTGATATTCGCTACAGTTGCGTGCGCGGCAACAGAAAGAGACAACATGACGGCTATCAGCACTGAAACTGGCCTTAATTTGTGGCCTCTCATGGTTATGGCGAATGTCGGTTTTTTCTATCCAGCCTCTGGCTGCGGTATAACTGTATATGCAGCAACTGGCACCATAACCGGCGATGATGACTACCGCATGGCTGCTGTCGGGACTGAAGAAGGCTTTTCTCGTTTTTCCCCTCAAGGGAATAGAGGTCTGTATCCAGTTGTCGTGTTTGTCACAGCTCAGGAATTCAACGCTGGAAAGATCTTTGACCGCCGCCATCACATGGCAACCGTCGGGGCTGAATTGGGCGGACAGGCCAGGATCTGTGTCTTTAGAAATGGGGATATGGCCGGTTTTCCCAGTCCAGTTGCCGCTGTCATCACGACTGAAGATTTTCAGGGTTGTGTTGCCTATTTCAAGGTCGTGATAGTTGATGGTAATGATATGGCGACCATCAGGGCTGGCTGTAAAATAGATGATCTGGTAGCTATTGTTACTGTTTTTGATACTCTCCAGCGTGTTGCCATCGTTTTTGTTCAGGTTAAGGATTTTTGCCACCCCCATAAAACCGAACAACAGCAACTGGTCGCCATCAGGGCTGAACCTGACGAAGTTGACATTGGGGTCACTAATGGTTTCTGAGGTCCAGCCATGCTCTCCGTTCCGCCGGTGGATTTTTGCCTCCAGGTGGCAGGCGTAGGGGTCCACCGGGCGGGTCAGTACCTGGCTGCCATCGGGGCTGAAGCAGGCCTTCCAGCTCCTGCCATCGGCGATGTCTGCTGTTAATGTCCAGTGACCAGCGTCGTCCAGACTGTGGATTTTGGCACTGCCATCATCACAGGTAATGACTACCTGATGACCATCGCAACTCAAGTCAGCTGATATGATCCTGCTTTCATGGACAAAACTGAACTGCTCTGTGCAGCTGTGATCGGCGTTATAGGCAAAGATTCTTGCAGTACGGAATCCATCCCAGGTCAATAAATGACGGCCATGGGCGATGAAGCTGGTTATGACGGTGGTGAACGGAGGCTCACGTTCGACCCGGGAATTATAGATAAAACCAGCCTGTTTATGCCATTGGCCGTCTCCTGAAAAGCCAAGGATTATCCCGGTATAATTGTTTCTGAAGATCACTAAATGGTCGCCATGGGTGTTATAGCTGACGTTATTGACCTCAGGAATATTAATAATTCGCTTTTCCAGAACCGGTTCGAATTGTTGACAGCCCACCATCAGTTGACTCACCTTGTAAAACAGGGCTGGGGAAAAGCATTCTCCTTTTTGTGGTTCACAGGTTTTACGAACGTCGTCTGTTATTTGCCCTGCAGGGGCTTGGCTGCGAAGTTTTTCGGCTACCGTTGCGTCCGTAGTAAATTGTCCCAGCCAGTTGTGCAGGTCAGGTTCACTGATGTCCCGGGCAATCTCCCGGAACTGGTTCTGCTGGTGTGTTGCCAATGTGGCAAACCACCTTTTGGCCAGCAGATGCTCACTGGTGA
>NZ_JAHHPO010000345.1 GCF_024606365.1 Endozoicomonas sp. ONNA2 | reverse complement strand
CAACCGCTGCAGGGCAGTCTATTCTCGGACAGCCTCCTGGACGCACCGCCGCTTATGCAGGCGTTAGGCCTAAAAAAATCGAGTATTGTCAAGCAGGTCATGGGAAAGATATAGTCAAACACTCATTCATAACATTATGAGAAAAGGGAATATTTTATGGGATCCAAAATTATTTTAGGTTTACTTATCGGCTTATTTGCGGGAGGTTCAGAGAAAGCACTTACTACAGCTAGTACTAATCCCGCATTGGCTCCTGTAGAAAGAGGTTGGTTTGATATTTCAGCAAGAGTTGCGCCGGTGATTGCCTTTATATGGATAATTTGTACATTCGGCTCCTACTCAGTAGGCTTTGGAATCATGGCAATAGTTGAAGTTGTAATCGGTGCAGTTTTAGCAGGTTTTTTGAGCCAGCAGCATAGGATATTAGTGGCAAATATTGCTTCTCCAGCCATGATTATATCTTGGGCAGTATTATAAATAATTATAATGGAGTAAAGGACTTGATATGTTTGATTTCTTAGTGAGTAGCCAAATAAAGCAAGATTCAGCACTTTTAAAAAAGTTTACGGAATTAACAGTTAGTAAGTACGCATATCTTCCTGTTGATGAACTGAAAAGTAAAATAAAATCCGATTTCACTAATGAATACACTAAAATTGCAGATGATTTTGTGCAGTTTCATTATTTAGAGTTAGCTAATTTTCATTTTTCTTTTAATGAGTTTGATAATGAACACTTCGGTATGGGGCTTACTGTAACAGGGTCTTCAATATATGGAGGTTTCATGTTGCAAGTTAATAATGTAGGCAAAAAAGATAATGCAAAATGGCAGTTGATGTACCTTAATGAGCCAATGTGTCATGCGACAAGAAAAGCTGTAAAACTGGTTGAATTTATGTCCAGAAAATATTATATCGAAAACTTTACTGAGTTTGAAAAAAGAATGAGGTATTAGCATAATTCACAGAATGGCCTAACAAGAGCATCCAGCGGACGGCGCTAGACGCGCCGCCGCTTATGCAGGCGTTA
>NZ_JAHHPO010000344.1 GCF_024606365.1 Endozoicomonas sp. ONNA2 | reverse complement strand
CAGAATCAGAAATTTTTAGCCTCAATTTCTCGCAATCCTCGCTATGGGGACGCCCGGTCGGGCCCTATTCTCGGACAGCCTCTTGGCCATCGTCATGAACATTTGTTTTACAAGACGACTTTTTCCAAAATTCAAGGAACAAATTATCAATGGCCACTGATAGCAAGGGCATTAGATCGGTTGATAGTGTGTATATGGAGATGGCCCACTCCCTGGCCAAATTATCAAAATGTGTGCGCCTTCAGGTCGGCTGTCTGCTGGTGAAAGATGGACGGGTGCTTTCCACCGGGGTTAATGGCACGCCGTCAGGCTATATCAACTGTAATGAGGCCGACTATGAAGAGCACCACGCCTGGTCGCTCAGGCACGAAATTCATGCGGAACTCAATGCGGTTATCTGGGCAGCAAGGCTGGGTACTCCCATTGAAGGAGCTACCGCTTATGTGACCCACAGCCCCTGTGACCAGTGCACCAAGAACCTGTTAGCGGCCGGTATCCGGCGCATCGTTTATGATATCCAGTACGACCGTAATCCCCAGGAAGAATTATCACAATTCTGTCGGGAAAACGGCGTCGCTATCGAGCAGGTATCCATTGACAAAATATAACCTTCCCTTGACAGGAGGCCTTCTGAAGCAGGACTTCTATCTAAATAATGGCCGAGACATGTTGTGGATCGATAAAATTACGAAAGTCATAGAACTTTTCAGCCAAATTGGCATAGTCTTGTGGGGAGTAACCATACAGTGAGCGACACGTCTGGTCTTTTCCCTTCTGGCAGGTAAATTCCCAATGAATATCTTTCATTACATGGGCCGCTGTTGAAAATTGAGCGCCAAGCTGTACACAAAACTCAGGATGAACGTGATCTATCAGGTATTTAATGTCCTTTTTCAACAAATCGGGATTACTGAACCACAGAGGTGAAGGTAAGCACTCAAAGGCACGGTAAAAAACAGACTCCACCTGTTTACACACACATTCCAAAATAGATAACCGTAACTCTGCCTTTAATGCATGGATCGTTTGACCAGTAACACGACAATGGGCATAAAGTGCACGGTTATCAAAACTCTTGCATCTCAACAGCCACTCTCTATTTTGTATAAAGTGTAACTGTGCTACCGGATTTGCAGTCTCGCCCACATATTGATCAATGACTTTCAAAACATCATCATAATCCTCCCGGCCAATGTCAAGGTGGAGTAGCCGATTGGTTAAATCATTTCTTGAATCACGGGTCTTTCCCCATTGACGCTCGACTTCTTTTATTGAAAAGCCAACAGGAATTTTAACGCCCTGAATCACAACAAACCGAAACGGGTCAGACTTTCCAGTGACGAGTTGCCATTGGTTTTCGTTCAGGCCCTGTTGATCATGGTGTTGAGGATCGGTGTGTTCCTCAAATTCTGATCCACTGTCAAGATTTAGCTCAGACTCGAGATTCGGCACTTGAATAGAAAAACCCTTTTCGCTGCGGAAGTCGGCTGGCTTTTGTTCCTGGCAAGCTGGTTTTCTATCAGCAGCAGGCAGACTCTTTTTCTTGCCTTTCCTTTTCCTGGCAGCTGGACGTTCAGGCTTCTTTTCCACAGTTTCCTGGTTATAAGATTTACCGTCACCCAATAGTGACTCTGCCTTTTTTTCAGATTTAATTTTCCCTACCAGGTTCTCCAATTCCAGAATTTTTTCACCCACCAGCTTAATCTCCATGGGAATTTTAAACCTGACCGACCTTACATTACTTTTCTCTTCCTGATCATGTAAAAAACAACGGTAAGCTTTCCAGTGTTTTAACGAGTCTGGCAGATATCCCCGTTTTTCCATCAACATGGCTAAATATTTATTCATTTCAGGCCGTGAGCCAATCACTGCCCGGTAATTAAGTTCTGCTTTCCCGAGCAATTCATTATATTGTTCAGATGATTCATTCTGAGAGTTGGCAAGCTTTTCGCATAGAATACCTAACAGTGCTTTAATACAAACATCTCTGATTTTGTCCTTTTCAATAAACTGAATGGCCAACTGGTATTTAGCCTTTGATGCCATGCAAAGCCCGAAATACAGCGATTTTTTTTTATCCTTGGTAAACTCAAGAAGTTCCGATCCCTTTTTGTGGTTACCCAGCATAAAGTAATACAGGGCAATTCTTTCAGAACACAGTTGTGAATTCGGCGTCGATCCCTGCATCAATTTATTAAATTCATAGCCAACATCCATGGATTGCTTCAGTATTTCGTCGCTTTGATTATCATTGTTGGTTATTTCATGTTGAATGAATTCCAGATATTCAAGCGCTTTCTCCGGATTCAGGGTGGTTGAGTAGGGCCAACGGGAAAACCCAAGATCATTCCAAAGCATGGTTAATAGCGCCAAGGTATTGTATTTTTCAGAATTATCAGCAACACTTCTGTACGCTCCAACATCTTCCAGGACTTCTGCGAGAGAAAAACAGGTATATTTTGCCAGTGCAACCTCCGATTCTTGTTTAGGGCTTCTCTCCACCGCCAGACTTAGAGCGGTTAATTGAGACCTGTCCCGGGATGTCCAGCGATAATTCACCAGAAATCCTGAAGCGAGCAGGCTTAAAACCCAAAAGTCAGCACTCTGAAAGATATCCTTTTTAATACTGGCCATCGCCATTTTATGAAGCTTGGTATTGTAAATTATTGCCTTATTATATTGAGCTGATTTTACATGATTACCTTTTCCAGCACAGAAGCTGACTTTGTACTCCATAGCTATCTTGTAGTAAAAATGTCCTAATGATTGTAGAAAAGCAAAATAGGCAATCTCTTTCTCATAAACGGATAACTCTGTATCCAATAAAAGCTCGTTAAAATAATTATCAAGAACATCAACATTGGTAAGGTTAACTGATTCAATATACATA
>NZ_JAHHPO010000343.1 GCF_024606365.1 Endozoicomonas sp. ONNA2 | reverse complement strand
GAGCAGACGACATGAATGAAGCGGCGGCCGAAGAAGCCAAGCGTCAGGCAGAAAAAGCCCTGGAAAACCAGAGTGGCGAATTCGACTACTCCAGAGCGGCAACCCAACTGGCCGAAGCGGCTGCCCAGCTCAGAACCCTCCAGGCGATTCGCAAGAAACTGGGCAAATAAGCCCGGTTTTTCTCCTGCCAGAGAGCCCTGCTTTTGCAGGGTTTTTTTATGGCTTCACAGGACCCGTTAACTTCAGAAGCTGATAGTTCAACTCCCAGAACAGGCAGTTCTGGATGATCCCCGATTCAGGAATGGCCCGAATGTCATAACCGGGCAGATTAAGTACCGCATCCCCCGACACCCATCCCTGGTCGATAACCACCCGGTTGTCTTTTAAGGCGATCGGATTGTTTTCCATTCCGCCTTGTAGCCAGACGCTTGTAGCCCCTTGCCGGTTAACAAAATACAGGGGAATGTCGGGATAGGTAAAGTAGCCCAGATGAGTATAAACATTAGGGTGAACCAATAACTTTCCAGCATTCTCAGAGGTCAGATTTTCCTCCAGGGCGTGAAAAAAGCGGGGGTTTCCAGAAAGCTTGAACTGGTGACAGATCAGGTGCGAATCAGCCTTGAAGAACAGGATACCTTTCTGGTTAAGTGCTTGCTGATAAGTGGAACAGGCCTTTGCTATCAGAGGGTTCTGGGTATGAATAATACGCTGCAGCGTATTATCCAACTGGTTCAGGTAGAGTTGGCAATACATACCAGCGGGTAAGGGCGTCACATCAAAGGTTCCCTTATTGTGAAACAGACCATGACTTTGATAGAGGGCAACCCGCTCGGCACCGCCCTGTTGAAAAGCACTGGCATTGATGACCGGTATACGTCCACGGGAAACACAGGCATTCATCCACTCAGCGATAAAGCACCAGGCAATCGTGATATTAAGCGTTGTATCCATCGGGCAGAAACGCTGATTGGATAGATAAGCTGGCGTTTCCTGCAACGTGTTATCCAGAAATAGCGGAGGATTGACCGATTGATAAACGGCACTGTTTTTTGCCGCAATCAGTAGCAGGCTGGCCCCGGAATTCAGGATATCGCTATAGGCCCTGATCTGCCGATCCGGTTCAAGCCCATGGTCTGCCCCAATCACCAGATCTTCTTTTGAGAGCCTAAAGGGATACTGTAAAGACCTGATACCTGCTAACCCACCAGCACGGTTGGTCAGCTCCCGGGCAAAGCCGGTTGAGGCTTCATCAATAACCCACAGGCGCTTTAACGCACCAGCAACAAAGTGGTCAGCGAGTGTTGCAGCGTGAGAAACCAGATGACTGCCCGGTTCAGCAAGCTGGTGGTATTGGCTGCTATATTGCTGAATTTCCCGTAAGTAGCTCATCGTTGGCCCTGCCGATGTGTGTTATTAGACATGCTTATCCATCTTAGCGGAACTGGATCTTGAGTACTCCCTGTCAGTTTCGTTATAGTGCCCGCCAATGAACGCCCGCCTGTGGACCCAATCCTATGCCGCTAAACCAACCCTTATTGCCATCCATGCATTACGATGCGGTGATTATCGGGGCAGGGGCTTCCGGGTTGATGTGTGCACTGACAGCGGGTGATCGCGGCCGAAAGGTGTTGGTCATCGACCATGCCAATAAGATTGGCAAGAAAATTCTGATCTCCGGTGGTGGGCGCTGTAATTACACCAACATGTATGCTGAACCGTCGAACTACCTGTCAAAGAACCCCCATTTCTGCAAATCGGCACTGGCCCGCTACACCCAGTGGGACTTTCAGGCGCTGGTGGACAAGCACCAGATTCCCTGGCATGAGAAAACCCTGGGGCAGCTGTTCTGCAATCAGCAGTCCAGCGATATCGTCGAGATGCTGGTGGCGGAGTGCAGAAAGTCCGGTGTCACCATTCGCCTGAAGACAGCATTACACCACGTTAAGCCATTGGACGACACAGACGGATTTTTGCTGGATACCACACTGGGCGACGTTCGATGTACGTCGTTAGTCGTAGCAACCGGTGGACTGTCATTCCCCACCATGGGTACTTCCGGCCTTGGCTACGAACTGGCTGAGCAGTTTGGTCATCAGTTAATTGAAAGGATGCCGGCCCTGGTGCCGTTTACCATGGATAAACAGTGGCTGGCCCACTTTATTGAGTTATCCGGTGTGAGTGCGGATGTCATCGCAAGCTGCAATGGTCAAAGCTTTCGGGAACATGTGCTTTTTACTCATAGAGGGTTAAGTGGGCCAGCGATATTGCAGATTTCTTCCTACTGGCGGCCGGGCCATAAAGTCTCCATCAACTGGCTACCGGGTATTTCCATAGAAGATTGGTTGAATGAACTCAGGGAATCAAAACCCAGGACTGAAATTCGCTCGCTACTTTCAGATCAATTAACCAAACGTCTGGCAACAGCACTGTGCACCTATGGAGAGCTGCAAAAATTGACAGACAGTGGTCGCAAACCCGTCAACCAGTTTAATGTAACTGAGCTGCAACGGCTGGCCGAAAGCCTGGAATCCTGGGGATTTATGCCAGCGGGCACCGAAGGTTATAAAAAAGCCGAAGTCACTCTGGGCGGGGTCGCTACCGACAATATCTCATCGAAAACCTTCGAGAGCCAGAACCAGTCAGGACTTTATTTTATTGGTGAAGTACTGGACGTGACCGGTCACCTTGGCGGGTTTAACTTCCAGTGGGCCTGGGCTTCGGGGTATTGTGCCGGACTGTATGTGTGAATTTGTATAATCCTAATAAATCGTGCACATAAACAATATATCATGCACATAGACAGTGAATCGTGCACACTAAACTTCCATTGTTCTGTATGCGTCAGAACCAGCCGCTGGAATTGCGTAAGTTTGACGAACAGTTGCAGCACTTCACCGACCAACGCATTGCCCTGGATCTGGATGATGAGGTAAAGGTTAACTATGGCAAGCTTGGTAAACTGTTGGTTATTGTGAAGGACGTGACGGGAGTGAAAGGATAATGGGCAACACACATCCGATGTGGATCGACCATATCCGGGTTGAGAACTTCAAGTCCCTGGTGGGATTTGACCTATCCCTGAATGGCTTCAACTGCCTGATAGGGCTCAATGGTGCCGGTAAGTCCACGGTGTTGCAGTTTATGGATTTTCTGGCCCAACAGGTCAAAGGTGATATTAAGGGATGGCTTGAAGAGCGTGACTGGAAAGCTTCTGAGCTGACCAGTCGTCTTGGCAAAAGCAGGAAGAAGCTGATCTCGTTTACCGTGAGCATGCACTTGATGGATGGGTCCATGATGACCCGGGAAGCGGCATTTAACACGGATCAGCAGCGTTGTACCCAGGAAAAGATTGTGCTGGATTGTGTGAACTTCACAACGGATACGTTGCTTACGGTGGCTGATGGCGCTTACACCCCGGGTAATAGCCATCAGTCCATCCGTTTCTCCTACCAGGGCTCAATTCTTTCCCAGTTGCTCGACAAGGGGCTGTCTGATGAGCTGAAAGCGTTCAAATTGTTCTTCCGGCAATTTCGTTCTCTGGAATTGCTAGCTCCCCAGTTTTTGCGGCAAAAAGCCAGAAACAGTGAGGGGAAAATGGGGCTGGGTGGGCAAAGAATGTCTGCCTATATCCATGAGATGTCTCAGGAACATAAAAATGCACTGCGGGACCGTCTGAAAAAGGCCTATCCAAGGCTTCAGGAGATTAAAACCCGGTCAATACGATCCGGCTGGAAAGCACTGAATATTGCCGAGGTCTTCGAACATCAGGAACTGCCAACTGAAGCTCGCCATGTTAACGACGGTATGTTGCGAATTATGGCGATTCTGGCCCAGCTGATGACCGATCACAGTTTTATGGCCTTTGATGAGGTTGAGAACGGCATCAATCCAGAGCTTATCGAGTTTTTGATTGATACATTGGTTCAGGCGGAACAGCAGGTTCTGGTAACGACTCACAGTCCGATGATTCTCAATTTTATGGAGGACGATATTGCAACCAGAAGCGTGCAGTATCTCTACAAAACGGCGAAAGGGTATACCCGGGCTATCCCGTTTTTCTCCATTCCCTCTCTGAAAGAAAAGCTTACGGTAATGGGACCCGGAGAGGCTTTTATTGATACTGACCTGAATCGACTGGCTGATGAAGTCAACTCACTGTAAGGAATTGTCTAAAAATAACTTTCCCATTTCACTCTAATTCTGGAACTA
>NZ_JAHHPO010000342.1 GCF_024606365.1 Endozoicomonas sp. ONNA2 | reverse complement strand
TTTTGTGTAATACCGTCCATATTAGGAAAGTTGTTTTTAGACAATTCCTAAGTGAGGTTTCGGATGGCAGAGGGTCCTGACCATTGAGTGGCGTCCCTGATCATCTTCGGTACCTTGGCTAATAGCGCAGGCTGGAGAACTGATGGCGGTATTGCTGCCTATTAGGTTATTCATAAAAACTCTGACAGAGTGCTGTCTCTGAATGGTTAGAAGGGGTTAACGGGGACCAGCAACTCACCGTAAAGTGCCGGTTAAGTTGCACAGTATCACTCGTGTTTAAGAATTCCTGATAAGCCGGTAAACAGGGAGAACAGTGACACGGTTCATCAGGATTCATCCCAGTCAGAATCATTGGGAGATTCTGATTTATCAGGACTGTCATCGATTACCACGCGCCGTTGGTCCATTTCTCTCGCTATTAGTTCGGCTATTGTTGGAGGAAATTCTGTTGAACAAGTTAGTCTGGGTTGCTGGCATTCATTTGACGTAACTCGTTCGGGTTTCTGATTCCGGGACGTTTTCACCGTGTCACTTGCCGCATTAACCTGTGAACTTCGAACAGCCTGCCGTTGAGGGCGCAACTTTTCCCTTTGCGCACGACTGGGCTTTGGTGTTGTTGTTGATGATAGTAATGGTGGTGGTGGGACTACTGAAGGTGATGGCTCAAGTGGCTGATATTCATTTGAGGAATTCCGCACGGGTTGCTGGTTCCCGTTAAATCTTTTCCTGCCTGTCATGTAGTGCTTGCCCTGCGTATCGAGCAGAAATAATTCTGTCTCAGGGTCTTGGCTCATTACTTCAGACAATGTTTTTTTTGGATACTCTTCAAGCTCACCTTCAGGGCCAACCACGCTGAGTACTTTTTCTTCATCAAGATCGCAAACAACGATCCTGCAATTTTCAGTAGCTGCCATCAGGCGAAGATCAATTTGTTCGGCATAAGTTCTCGAGTGCCTTAACTGTTCAATCTGCTCCCTAAAAAAAGAAATACGTGCCGCATCAAATTGCAGCTTACCTTTGCCTGCCAGGCATTTTTTTCCCTCAAGGTAGGATCGTTCTCTTAACTTCATAATGCTGGTATCACTCCTAACCTTGGACATACCATCATAAAAACAATTACCATCGCGAACCGTTGGAACAAACTCCCGGTGGTATTTCTGTAATATGGCTGCCGTTTTTTGCTCTTGTTGGCATACCAGCTCACCTGGTGGTAGCTGCTCAACTGCCCCCCTGGTTGGCGGGGTGGAATTATTCATACGGTTATTAGGTGATGACTCAGAAGGCTGATTTTCATTTGAGGGATTTTGCCCGGGTTGCTGCGGCATAAGTTTGTCGATGGCTATGGAATTGTCTAAAAACAACTTTCCTAATATGGACGGTATTACACAAAAAAATGTA
>NZ_JAHHPO010000341.1 GCF_024606365.1 Endozoicomonas sp. ONNA2 | reverse complement strand
AAATCGAAGATGTCACTAATGATAAAATTGAAATATTTGTCTCGAAACTAACTAAACCTTTTAAAACCGAGAGTGAAAAATTACTCGAAAGACTCAATGCTTTAAAAGAAGGAAATCAAAGAGAAATAAGTAATATTCTGCCTCACTTGAAAAGAATGTTAAGCCAGAATATTCCTAAAACAGCTCAATTCAAACAAGTTGAATGGCAAAAGGACAGGCAATCTAGCCAACACAGAGAGCATGGTAACTCTTACGCAATGGGTCGAGATAATCCAACCCCATCATCCAGGGTGGCTGAGATGGAAGAAGCTATCCGCCAGCAAGAGCAAAAGGTGGCAGCCATATTACAGAAATACCACCGGGAGTTTGTTCCGACGGTTCGCGATGGCGATTGTTTTTATGATGGTATGTCCAAGGTTGGAGGTCATTCCAGCATCATGGAATTAAGAGAACGATCTTACCATGAGGGAAAAAAGTGCCTGGAAGGCAATGGTAAACTGCGGTTTGATGCGGCAGTCACTTTTTTGTTTGAACGGCAAATTGAACGGTTAAGGCAGCCGCGTAATTATGCCGAACAGATTGATCTTCGCCTGATGGCGTCTATTGAAAATTGCAGGATCGTTGTTTGCGATCTTGGTGAAAAAGTCCTCAGCGTTGTTGGCTCTGGAGGTGAAGAATATCCAAAAAAAACATTGTCTGAAGTCATGAGCCAAGACCCTGAGGCAGAATTATTTGTGCTCGATACAGAGGGCGAACATTACATGACAGGCAGGAAAAGATTGCCCGGGAGCCAGCAACCCGGGCGGAATTCCTCAAATGAATATCAGCAACCTGAGCCATCACCTACAGTAGTTTCTCGAATACCACCTCCTACAGCTCGAACAAAAGCTGAGCTAATAGTTGAAGATTTAACAGAGCGTATAGAGGAAATTGAGAAAAATAAGGAAGGCATAGCTGATAAGGAAGGCATAGCCGACAAGGGAGCACTCAAGAAGACTCTCGAATCCATGCGCGAATCCATATTGCGACAGGCTAAGCCTGAGAATGTGGGAGGCTCTATGAGCTGAAATCATTCATTGAAATCCAGAGGGTTCGACTCCCTCCCAGTAAAGGGTAACCACCAGCTGGAAGCGAGTTTTGCATAGTCAGCGGTAACGATGATTGTGAAGCGTAAACAGCAGGTACTGAAGCCGCGGGATTGAGCCACGAAATCGCCATCGCTGGAGACCTCATTGTTATGGAGGTGGGGTCAGTACTGAAATGCCGATTTGGTGAGGCAAAACCAGTCCGGTCGGGGTCTGAGACTGGGGCAAAGGTACAGGATGGTTTTCTCAGGGACCTGTGAGATCCACTACTGACCTGTATGCAATCACCATTGGCTCTATGGTTGAACAGGGCCAGGTCAACAGGAAAAGCTTAAAGCCTGTTGGAGCAAACATTAAGCAACATGCAGGAACCCGTGAACGAATACATAAGTGACCGGGCAGTAGGTACTGGAAGTCTTAGTGTCCTATAGTACTGATGACAACGGGGAACTCCGCTAGGGAATTGTCTAAAAACAACTTTCCTAATATGGACGGTATTACACAAAAAAATGTA
>NZ_JAHHPO010000340.1 GCF_024606365.1 Endozoicomonas sp. ONNA2 | reverse complement strand
TAGCTAAATATCCTATTATCGGGATGATCGTTCGACCGATTCTGTCGCCCTGATGGGCAGTATTGTTTCGATTATCACGGTAAGACAACCAGCGCTCTGCCTGCTCCAGTGTCAGCAAATCATGCTGGGCAGCCTGGCGGAAGATCTCTTTGAATACCATTCGATCAACCGCTTTGGGACTATGCATAAAATCTTTCAAACATTTGCGCAGCAACTTGCCCGCCTGCTCCAAAATAATCTCAAACTCTTTCACACAGGCAGACCGGTACATCTCATAATCAATACTGCCATCTTCAGCCTGGACTACCTTTCCATAGGCCATATCCAGTGTCTTGATACAGCGGCTGAAGAACGTTGTGTCTATTGTCATATCGTTTTCCTGAACTGGTCTCCACAGAAAGCCTCAAGCGTCATCATCAACCCCAATTAGAGAGCCTATTATGGAACATAACGAACAATGATACCTTCAAGCCCCATCTCTTTCTTGATGGTCACCTTTAGCTGCTGAAGTTCATCCGGCCTTACTTCAGGGCCTATGTATACCCGATAAAAAATCTTGCCCTTCTCGGTAGCAATTTTCTTCTGAAAAGCACTGTACCCCTTACCTTTTAGCTGTTTTTCCAGGCTACGGGCATTGTTTTTATCCGCAAAGGTTGCCAGCTGTAGGGACCAGGCTTTCAGATGTCCTTTTTCATCGACACCTGTCGTCTTATCAGTACGGACACTTTCTGGTTCGAGAACAATTTCAGTAGAAGAAGACACCACTTCAACAACATCCCGGGGAATATCCAGCTGATCAACAAATGCAGGCACAGGAGGGGGTTCAAGCCTTGGCGTTTCAGGGACAGATCTGGAGGTGACCAGAGGATGCGTCTCCCCTCCCCTGAAAAGCGCGGGCGCAAGAATGATTAATAAGGCCAGCAATACCACAGCACCTATTAGTCTTTGTTTAAGTCCCTCGCCCAAGACGCGCTCCATAAAATAGATAAACAGTACTCATTCCTGCACAGAGGGCCGGAAGCCAACTAATGGTTAATTTCTAAACTTTTTGCATCTTAAGCGAATTCCATCTAAATCTACAACAACAAAGCGTGCAGTAACCAAGGGACTTACTTATGGATGAAAACTTCTGGCTTGATATTTGGTAACAATTCGTGGGAGGCGAATTCAGTGACTATTGGCCAGTGCAGCAGATACCGTCATAAACGATCCCGTGACCAGCACCCTGTCTGCGGAAGTTGAGTTTGCCAAAGCATGATGTAATGCCTCAGCAACAGTCTGATAGCGATTAATTGAATATCCCCGATCAACCAGCTTCTGTGCCAGCGCCTGTTCAGGCAATGCCCTTGGAGACTCAAACTGAGCTACGTACCACCCATCAATATTGCTGCTTAAGCAGTCGACAACCGCCAAGTAATCCTTATCCTTGCACATAGCAATAACGGCCCGTGTCTTACCATCTACCACAGACTCATCCAGACGCTGCTTAAGCATTGCAGCCGCCTGTGGGTTATGGGCAACATCAAGCACAACATCGATCGACTCACCGGATTCATTTTCCATCATTAACTTCTGGAATCGCCCGGTAACCGATACTTGTGATAACCCTTGTCGAATAGCCTCAAGAGCAACAGGTTCTGGTAAAAATTGCAGCGCCTGCAGTGCAGTGGCGGCATTATCAATCACCACATTGGGAACGGGGAGGTTGTCCAGATGTTGATTTTCACTACCTGACCAGTGCCATGCATTACCCGACCTTGTCAGGGTGAACGCCTCCCCTCTGCAATAGAGAGGGCTGCCAAGGCGCACAGCCATTTCAGTGATTGCATGGGGCGCTGGCTGATCGCCAAATATCGCGGGTTTACTGGCACGGAATATCCCTGACTTCTCTTTGGCAATGGCTTCAATGCTATAACCCAGGTATTCCTGATGATCGAGGGCAACCGTGGTAATTACCGACACCTCCGGGTCAACCACATTGGTAGCGTCCAGTCGGCCACCCAGACCAACTTCCATCAGCGCCACATCCACCCCGGCCCTTTTAAAACAGTCAACGGCGGCCAGGGTGGCAAATTCAAAATAGGTTAACCACGTCGTTTTACGCCCCTCATTTATCTTCGCAAAAGCATCACATAGCCAGTCATCACTGACTTGTTCGCCATTAATGCGAATTCGTTCATTAAACTTGAGAAAATGCGGTGATGTGAACAGCCCCACCTTGTAACCGGCAGCCAGCAAAATAGCTTCAAGAACCGCCAGTGTCGAGCCTTTGCCATTGGTCCCCCCCACGGTAATCATGAAGGGTGCGGGCTTGAGCAAATCCAGCTTTTCACCCACCCGCCGAATCCGGTCCAACCCAAAGTCAATCTCATGCTCCGGACGCGTCTCTTCCATCCAGGTTAACCATTGTGAAAGGCTTTTTTCTTTCTTTGCAAAGGACAACGTCACATCTCCAGACGGATGCATTCCCACGCAGAGTGAGGTTGTTGCAGAAGGCCTTAAAAAGAAGTGAACCACAAAGACACGAAGGCACAAAGAAAGCCATTTTGTTTGCTGAGCGAAGCTCAGCCAGGCCTAGAAAAACTTTGTGTCTTTGTGCCTTTGTGGTTCAAGGCTTTTATAACTTTGGCAACACCCTCAGAGCGCGAGAATAGGATACAGAGAAAACCGGCCTCAGGTTGGCTTAGGCAATTTCTACAGAATCAGCAAATTCCACATCAGCACCCGGCTTGCCCTGCATTTTCCGACACAGCCTGGCGATGGTGGAGCGCATATCAGAACGCGCAACAATCATATCAATAGCACCGTGATCCAGCAAAAATTCACTGCGCTGGAAGCCTTCTGGCAGCTTTTCCCGGACGGTCTGTTCAATCACCCTGGGACCGGCAAAGCCAATCAGGGCACCGGGCTCCGCCATATTGATATCGCCCAGCATGGCAAGGCTGGCAGAAACACCGCCGTATACCGGGTCGGTCATCACAGAGATATAAGGAATACCCGCCTGGCGCATTCTTTCCAGGGCCGCACTGGTTTTTGCCATCTGCATCAGGGAAAACAGGGCTTCCTGCATCCGGGCACCGCCACTGGCAGAGAAACAGACCAGGGGCATCTTCTCTTTCAGGCACAGCTCGGCAGCACGGGCAAACTTTTCCCCGACTACAGACCCCATGGAGCCACCCATAAACGAGAACTCAAAGGCAACGGCCGCCAGCGCAATGTCCTCCACGGTACCGCGCATGGCAACCAGGGCATCTTTTTCGCCGGTCTGTTTTTGCGCCGCTGCCAGTCGGTCCCGATACTTTTTAGTGTCACGGAACTTCAACCGGTCATTGGGTTCAAGCTCAGCAAACAGCTCTTCCTTTCCTTCCCGGTCAAGAAAGTAATCCAGCCGGGTGCGGGCACTGATTCTCATATGGTGCTGACACTTGGGGCAGACCCCCAGGTTTCTCTCCAATTCCGGACGATAGAGAACGGCGTCACACTTGACGCACTTGCGCCAGAGCCCTTCTGGCACACTGCTGCTTTTCTGCGCATTCGCAGAGCGTGATAACGATGGAATCAGTTTATTGACTAACCAGTTGCTCATTCATTCATCCTGTCATCGTCCATAGCTGAGCGCATTTCGGCAATTGTGCTGGCAACGCGGTCAATGGCGGCCTGCCCCTCACTGCCATACCGGGCCAGCTCAGATACCAGCACACTGCCCGCAATCACACCGTCTGCTGTTCGCCCAATGGCAGCAGCCGAGGCACCATCACGGATACCAAAGCCAACACACACCGGAATATTGGCAAAGTGCCGGATGTGGTTGACCCGCTGTTCAACGTCTGCCGTATTCAAGGTTGCCGCACCGGTGACCCCTTTCAGGGATACATAATAGAGATAACCACTGGCCACACGGCAGATTTTGGCCATTCGATCATCGGATGTGGTTGGGGTAATCAGGTTGATCATATCCATGCCACGCTCATGCAGCATATCCAGCAAGTCACCCGCCGCTTCCGGTGGCAGATCCACCATCAGCACACCATCAACACCCGCCTCACTGGCCAACTCAACAAACCGGTGGTACCCCATGATCTCTACCGGGTTGAGATAGCCCATCAGGACAATCGGGGTGTCATTATCCCTTTCCCGGAACTCAGAAACCATTGCAAAAACGTCATGCAATGTAACACCGTGTGATACCGCCCGCTCATGGGCCCGGGCAATGACCGGGCCATCCGCCACCGGGTCCGAGAAGGGAAAGCCCAGTTCAATCATATCTGCACCCTTGTCCACCATCTGGTGCATGACCTCGACGGTCTTGCCCGGTGGGTCACCGGCAAGAATGTAGGGTATCAGTGCCTTGCGTTCACGCTCCTGCAACCTGGCAAAACAGGCTGTGATTCTATTTGTTTTACGACTCATGCTCTGCCCACCTTATACTTCAAGACCGTCAATAGCGGCCACCGTATGAATATCCTTATCACCACGGCCAGACAGGTTACAGATGATGATCTGGTCTTTGTCCATGGTGGGTGCCAGCTTATCAACCCAGGCCAGGGCATGGGCACTTTCCAGCGCAGGCATAATACCTTCCAGGCGGGTCAGCTGGCGAAATGCCGCCAGGGCCTCTTCATCCGTTGCCGCCGGGTATTGCGCACGGCCAATATCTTTCAGGTAGCTGTGCTCTGGCCCAACCCCCGGGTAGTCCAGCCCGGCAGAGACAGAATGGCTTTCAATAATCTGGCCATGCTCATTGGTCATCAGATAGGTTCGTGCCCCCTGCAGCACGCCAGGGCGGCCAGAACTCATCCGGGCCGCATGCTTATCGGTATCAACGCCGTGCCCTGCCGCTTCAACACCGTACAGCTTGACGTCTTTATCCAGGATAAATTCATGGAACAGCCCCATGGCATTGGAGCCACCACCCACACAGGCAACCAGGGCCTCCGGCAGGCGACCTTCTTTTTCCAGAATCTGCCGGCGGGCTTCCCGGCCAATGATACTCTGCAGATTACGCACCATTTCCGGATAGGGTGATGGGCCACACACCGTACCCAGCAGGTAGAAGGTATCTTCCGGGCGCGCTACCCAATCCCTGAGCGCTTCATTAATGGCGTCTTTCAGCGTCTGGGAACCGGTTTCTACCGGAACCACCGTGGCCCCCAGCAGCTTCATGCGATAGACGTTCAATGCCTGACGTTTAACGTCCCTGGCCCCCATATAAACGACACATTCCAACCCAAGGCGGGCGGCCACCGTTGCCGAGGCAACACCGTGCTGTCCGGCACCGGTTTCGGCAATAATCCGGGTTTTACCCATATGTTTGGCCAGCAGCGCCTGGCCAACCGCATGGTTGATTTTGTGGGCACCGGTATGATTGAGGTCTTCACGCTTCAGGTAGATCTTTGCGCCACCGAGTTCCCGAGTCCACCGCCCGGCAAAATAGAGTGGTGAAGGACGACCGACAAAGTCGGCCAGATCACGGTCAAAGTCTGCCTGAAAGGTCTTGTCCCGCCAGAGTTCACGCCAGGTGCGATCAAGGTCTTCCAGCGCACCCATCAGGGTTTCAGCCACGAAACGTCCGCCGTAACGGCCAAAATGGCCCATTAAATCCGGTTGATCGTACTTGTGTTGTTCGAGAGACTCAGAAATTTCTTGATCGACCATCATCGTCCTGCCGTCTTGATAAAGGCTCTGATTTTGTCATGATCCTTAATGCCAGGCTGGCTCTCAACGCCACTGCTGACATCAACGCCATAGGGTTGAACCCTGTTAATGGCCTGAGCAATATTTCCAGGGCTCAGACCTCCGGCCAGCACCACCGGTTTATTCAGCTCACGGGGTAGCAAATCCCAGTCAAAAGATTCACCAGTGCCACCTGCCTCTCCGGGCTTATAACTGTCCAGAAGGTAGCCACAGGCGGTGGTATAGGGAGCCACCATGTCGGTCACGGCGATACCCGGCCGAACACGGAAAGCCTTTATATACCGTACCCCCCAGCGGGAGCAATCAGCTTCCGGTTCATTGCCATGAAATTGCAGAAGTGAAAGGGGAACCGCATCCAGAACCGATTGAATCAGCTCATCAGAAGCGTCCACAAACAGCCCCACCACAGAGACAAAAGGCGGCAGTGCCCGGACAATCTCCCTGGCCTGCTCAACCATAACGTAACGTCGGCTTTTGTGGTAAAACACCAGACCAATGGCATCTGCGCCGCTCTCAGCAGCCACCAGGCCATCGTCAACACGGGTAATTCCGCAGATTTTTATACGAGGAGATACTTCCATTTACCAGAATTCTCTATTCCCACGCCCTGCGTACCATCCGGCACACAGGGCCAACCACAGGGTAAGGGCATTCAGGCGCTTTCACACTGTATTGCCAGAGATCAATGCGAAAGGATTGGCAACCCCTGAGCGCTCGCTGATCTTATCAGAACATTTTGGTGATTACTGCACCTGATTCCGGAAAAACCGGCAATTTACCGGGGTATTAATGGCGCAATAAAGTGCGGGCCTGATTCACTGGCCGGTAGTCCAAACACCTTGTCGTATCCGGCATCGACAAAATAAAGCCCGCAGGGCGAAGCGGTCACCCCACCCCGGGCACGATCCCGGGCATCGAGCACCTCTTTGGCCCAGTCGGGCTCACGTTTGCCGCAGCCCACCGCCATTAGCACCCCGGCAAAATTACGAATCATATGATGCAAAAATGCATTGGCCTGCACATCAATGACAATCAACGGTCCATGGCGGGAAATATCCAGACGGGTTACATTCCTGACCGGATTCTTTGCCTGACACTGAATCGCACGATAAGAGGTAAAATCATGCTCCCCCACCAGGAGTTCTGCCGCCGCCTTCATCCGCTCAACATCCAGCGGCCGATAGTTCCAGGTCACCCCTTTGCAGAGGTGTGCAGGCCGAATGGGATGGTTATAAATCACATAGCGATAACGTCGCCACAGGGCGGAAAACCTGGCATGAAAATCATCAGACACCGGCT
>NZ_JAHHPO010000030.1 GCF_024606365.1 Endozoicomonas sp. ONNA2 | reverse complement strand
GCTGGAAATGTTTAAGGTTGATGCCGTTGTCAACGGCTTTGTGGTTGGATACGTTAGCGGGGCATCAGTGCTGAGTAATACATCAAGAACCTTTTGGCAATTCTTTCTTGCCGGGCCGAAGTCGAAACCTTCACAGGCAGTATTTGAATCTATATGACAGTTTTTCCTTTCATGTTTTGTCTCTTTACAATTAATAATCTTGGCATTACAGACAGTTGGTTTATGACCTCCATTGATAGCAGCATTGCAGGGTTTTTTTAGACTTTTAATGGTGCTTTCAATTACTCTGGTAATGTTAATTCCTTTATTGCTACTGGCTCCTGTTCCCTCTTCTTCTATTATCAATCCTGCACCAATACCGGCATTTGATCGAGCGCCAGAGGTTGTCACTGTGCATTTAACCGCTGTCGTTTTATCAATAGATCCTTGATATTCAATATATCCCGCCCCAATACCAGCGTTAGCAGATTTTCCGGAGGTTGATACACTACACCCGAACGCTGCCGTGTCACTGATAACAGTCCAACTGCTGCTGGCATCTAATTTACTGCTCTCGCCCGCCCCAACACCTGCATTTGAGGAGTCACCTTTAGTTAATACTGTGCATTTATGCGCTGTCGTGTATTTAGCGGTTCCTCTATTTTTCCCCGCCCCAATACCGGCACCTGCTCTATAACCTGTGGTTGATACTTTGCATTTGGATGCTAACGTGTTTCTGACAATTCCTTCATTTTTTCCCGCCCCAATACCGGCATCTGCTCCATAACCTGTGGTTGATACGTTGCAATTCACCGCCTTTGTTTTGTCAACCGTGCCCCCTTCTTTTATTAATCCCGCCCCAATACCGGCATTTGCTTCATTACCTGTGGTTGATACGTTGCAATTCACCGCCATTGTTTTGTCAACCGTGCCCCCTTCTTTTATTAGTCCCGCCCCAATACCGGCTTTTGCTCCTTTACCGGTGGCGGTCACCGTGCAGTTTATTGATGTTATCTTGACCACAGTCCCCGCATTAACCAAGCCCACGGCAATACCTGCATGTGCACTTTTAGTACTATTGGCAACAAGGTTGGAACGTATAACGTGAATATTTTTAACCAAAGCGTTGCCTGACATGTAGCAAGCCACAACCCCGGCGGTTTTCTTATCTGATGTTATGTTGGCATTTGTAAAGCGCAGATTTTGAATTTTACCATTACCGGCCAGATTTCTTATCAGGCAATCGGGAAGGTTGCGAATAGTATAATTATCACTGTTTAGTTCGCCCTTGAATGGGCGAATCTTGGAGCCAATGGGCTGCCATTGGCTGGCATCAATATCTCTTTTCAGCCAATATTTTCCTTCGCATGTATACCTTTTGTTACCGGTACAAATCTTCTTCAGTTCTTCGGCGGTATTTACGCATTCCCAGCCGTCCAAACAGTCAGAGCCAGATCCCGATGACGCTCCCACAGCAGAAAACCCAACCAAAGCTCCCAGTGCCAGGGATGTGTTGGGCAACT
>NZ_JAHHPO010000339.1 GCF_024606365.1 Endozoicomonas sp. ONNA2 | reverse complement strand
AGCAACGCAGGAGCAGTTGCCGCGTAGGGCAGTCTATTCTCGGACAGCCTCCCAGCCAAAGGGATTAAGCAGTTAATGCCACGCCGGAACTTTCCAGTCCTCAGGTTGTCTAAAAACTGTGTTTTAAGAAAATCTGATTACCCCGCTTTGTTATGGCAATTCCGGGGGCACAAATTGGCTTTCTTGCGGTTACATCAAGAGGCAGTTTTAAAATTTATGGATTATTAACTCTGAATTCCTTCGTTTCATCCTGTGCGGATTGACAGCGGAGTAAAGTAAACTGCTTTCTGCCATGAATACCTTAATGTCCAGGAGGCTGTCCGAGAATTGGCTTGAACCGTATGAATTCCCGGGGTGTGGGAAATGTCAGGTTTCCTGACAGCGTCCCACCGAAATTTGGCGGTGAAATCAAGAGGTGACTATTTGGTGAATGGTACTTCCGGTGGTGTCGTATATCCACAGGCTGCCCAAACTTATGGGGCCATTGAAACGGTTCCAGGCCCACATGATCGTACGTCCAACCTAGCGGCGGGAGCGACTGCATTTGGGCGGCGGCGTTGTTGTTTGAATAGAGGTTTGAAGTCTATGATCGGGATAGTGGGCGGGTACTTTCTGCTGGTTGGTGGTGGTGTGGCCGGTAGTCTTCTTTATTCCCGGTCCATTGGGCTGGGAATAAATGATCTTGAGACAAAAACCAACGTCGCCTATGGTGGCCTGACCGGTTTGGTGGTTTTCGCAGCAGGACTGTGTTGTATAGGTGTCTGTAAACAGATTCTGGGTACAAGGGATGGCACAAGGGTTGGCACAACGGATGTTGAGGCTGTTCATGGTCGAGAAAACTTGCCTGCCGATGCTAATTAAACATGACAGCCTCCCGGCTATTTATTGCCATCTTCAGTGGTGTCTGAAAGGGTGCCTTTCCAGGTTAGCCATTGGTGAATCCAGTTTTTCCTTGAATCACCTGATCCAGGAGGCTGTTCCCGGTCAGGCTTAAGGGAGTGCAGGTCTTGCCTTTCATGCCATCACTTGAGCTTTATCCACGCAATCCGTTGCAGGCTTCTTACACTAATTAACCTCGCTTTCTTTGGTCTAACGACAAATGCTTATTAGTTTACTGCCTGAGATTAACGGGGTCAGGTCCTTCTTTGTGCAAAACTTTTGTCGTTTACCTTGCTGTTGAATTCAACCGCGGGAGTGTCACCATGGATGGTAGAGCTTGGTAGGCAGGGCTGCGCTGAATGGGGCTGGAACGTATTTGTCAACATAGTGATTGATCCGATCTGGATAAACAGATTTTTCAGCTTCGGCAATTCCGGGAGGTTATCTGAAAATAGAAACCATAGTGGGAACTGCGAGAAACTGAGGTTAATAACTCCTGACAGTGAAGTAGCAGGGTTATCAGATGAAAGAGAAAGTACTAAACCCGTCGTAAAGCATCGCCTGATCGGGCCGGGCCGCGCAGGCGGATGGCCGCCCCGCACAGAGCGCTCCGCGTGGCGGCCATCCGCTTGATTTTTTGTTCATTCTTTACTACTTTTCACCAGTCTCTTGCAGACCGCCCCCCGGGCAGGCGGGATGTAAGGTCTGCACAGTTCGTGTGAGACTTGGGGAGCATGGAGACAGGAGGCTGTCCGAAAATAGGCTGCCCTACTGCGATTGCGATAAATTAGTCTGAAAATTCCTGCTTCTTCGTCAAATGGCCCCGCTATGCTCCTCAGGAGCAGAAATTTTTATCCTCAATTTCTCGCAACCCTCGCTACGGCCGCTATTCTCGGACAGCCTCTTGCAAGAGGCTGTCCGTTAGTCTCAGACAGCCTCTGAACAACCATCTTTAAAACACTGAATCAGCGCCTGGAAGTTTATGCAATCAGCACATCTCATAACTTTGGCCATGAGCTGGCCAGTCGTCGTAATGTCAATGTGCTGGTAATGGGTACCGAAGTATATTCCAATACCTGCGCTCAGGCGTCAGATATTCACGCCAGTGTAATGCGCCAAAATCAGCGATGGTGGGTAAACCGTTCGCCAGGAAAGAAGTTGCGCTGCAGGCCATTGCCTATGGCAATGTTTCTGTGGCGATTGAGGAGCAAAAGATGATGGATTTGACCACCAACTACATGGGGTTAAGCCTTAACAATCCGTTAATAGCGGCAGCCAGTCCACTGACGTCTACATTGAAAAGCGTCCAGCGTCTGGAAAAAGCAGGTATTGCTGCTGTGGTTCTGCCTTCCCTGTTTGAAGAACAGATTCGCCAGGAACAGGAAGAACAGATTGTCCTGCCCAAAAATAACCTGTTCCCCGAGGTCACTTCCTTTCTGCCTGCAGGGCTGACCCTGGAACGTGGTTCCCGGGCCTACCTGGACACCATTGGGCAAGTCAAGGCAGCGGTGGATATTCCGGTCATTGCCAGCCTGAATGGTTGCTCAGAAGGTGGCTGGATGGACTTCGCCCGACAGATTGAGCAGGCTGGTGCTGATGGTATCGAGCTGCATATTTATTACAATCCACCCTCACTGGAGATTACCGGGCGTGAGGTTGAAGACGTCTATCTGGACGCAGCAAGCCGTATCAAAAGCAGTATCGCCATCCCGGTTGCCCTGAAAATTGATCCATTCTTCAGCGCCTTTGGCAATATGGCCAGACAGTTTGATGAGATGGGTGTTGATGCGCTGGTGATGTTTAACCGGATGCTGCAGCCTGACTTTAATCTTAACAATATGCAGGTTGAAACAGCCTGGCCAATCAGTAAACCCGGAGAGATCGGTATTCCACTGCGCTGGATCAGTGTGCTTTACGGCAAGATCAATGCCTCCCTGGCGGCCACATCGGGGGCCTACGACCATGAAGACATTGTCAAATACCTGCTCGGCGGGGCGGATACGGTGATGCTGGCTTCTGCTTTGATCCGCAATGGGGCGGACTATGTGTCTGTGTTGTTAAAAGGCCTGGAAGTGTGGTTGAAACAGCGTGATTTTACCGGACTGAAGGACATGCGCGGGTTGATGAGCCAGCGTTCTTTAGCTAATCCGGAGGCCTTTGAACGGGCCAGCTACATTCGCACTGTGGATGGTGCGAAAAAGCACTGACCTGATGTCTTGTTTTCATGCTCCTGGGGGGGCAAAAGCCTTGAACCACAAAGGCACAAGTGTGACACGAGAGCAGAGTTGGTCTGCTCGTAACTGCAATTGAGATGGAGGCAGGCTCTGCGGTGGTGGCTTTCGGAAGCAGCCACTAAACCGCCGTAAGCTGCGCCGGTAAAGAGCCGGGCTGGTGAGCGTTACCCAAAAGGCGCAGCTACTGCGTCAGGTGTGAGATCAGGAGATGAACGCAAGCAAACCACTGGTGATGGCTTGACATGTGGTCTGATGGCAGCAAGACTGGGGGGCTAAATTGCGAATTTGACATATACTGAGCGAGTCTCAATGATTAATAGGTTGTAGCACATGATTCGGAAGGTCCTGTTTCCCATATTCCTGTCAATAATGAGCGCTGCACTTTTGGGTGTTGGGAGTTTGGCGGCTGCGCCAATAAATGAGGATAAACCGGGTGTTTGTTTTTTAGAAAACAAAATATTTAATGTTGTTGTTGGTGAAGAGTACAGTGTCCCCATTCGATTCGGTGCCTTGGAAGCTAACAGCATAAAAAAAGATTCCGTTTATTTCGGAATGAAGAACGGCGATTTGCACTACAGCTTTACTCTTACTCTGAATCTTACAGATCCTGAACACGCCAGAAGGTTGTACTATGAAGTAAAAAACTGGATTCCGGCGGTCGGGAACCAGCTGTCTGAGAACGGATTTACAAGAGATAACGTTGATATCATCGGATCCTGTGACCAAGAACATTTTGTCATTGTATTGCCGCAGGCAGGAAACGAGTTTTCTTTTCTCAGGAAAGCGCAGGAAATGAGTATGCCCCATGGTTCAGGGCTTATGGTGGAAGGACATCTTGTTACATCGCACTTGTCCAACAATTCGCCTGAATCTTCGAATAAGAAATTAAAAGTAAGCTTCAGCTCTTTTGCTGACAAACTTGCGAATAAACAGCTGAGTGATCTGGAAGATCAGCCGGAAGTTCAAGCAGTGATTGTTGAGCTTGCAGAGGGTAAGATGGCTCAAGAGTCATTGCCAATGCAGCGTAATGACTATTATCACTCTGCAAAAATGTATGAAGAAAAATATGCAAAAATAGCCAGGAAAGATCACCGGGAGTTACAGTTTTTTAATCGACTGGTGGAGGACTTGGACAAGGTCCATGTAGCCTTCTACAAACAGATTGAACATATATTAAGAGGTTTTCAAAGACAGATAGAGTGAGTCGGCCTTTCTTGCATTTCGAAAAGGGCAATGGTCGGGTTTGCTTTCGCCCTCGGGGTTGATATCAAGCATTCTTACCCTACGAAGAGTATAAATTCTCATCGCGCATGAAAATTTTTGCGACATCCTCAGGGATGCAAAATGGTTGAGCAAAATATTTTTCACGGCAAAGTGAGCTTTCTTCCCTGAGCCTCTGCCCCGGCATCGTGCTCACCACCCCAATAGGCGTTATCAACCTGAACAAAACCACTCAACTGCCAGCTCTTTCCATCATGACCTGCATGAGTTTGTGCTTCATGCGTAATGCGGCATTGTAAGAAATACCAAGTTGTCGATGAAGCGTCAGAGCAGAAATCCCCGCTTTATTCTGGGTGATGAGATAGATACCCGGAAACCAGGTAGCCAGAGGCACCTTCGTCGAGTCAAAGATGGTGTTGCCGGTAAGCGAGGTTTGGCAACGACAGTAATTGCACTGTAATTCAGCTCTCCGATGAAGCTTGCAGAAACTGCGGGAGCCACATTTCGGGCATTGTAAGCCATTTGGGCAGCGCCAAGAGAACAGGGCGTTCTCACATTGATCTTCACTGGCGTAATTAGCAAGAAATTGCATGATGCCAATGCCTTTTTGGAACTGAATGGTATTTTT
>NZ_JAHHPO010000029.1 GCF_024606365.1 Endozoicomonas sp. ONNA2 | reverse complement strand
AATGGACTGTTGAATAGGTTGCTGAATCATAAACAGGTCTCGATGATGTTGCATAAAAGTACATGGCATGTTCGACCCATCCAGTGATGTAAAAGTTCCCGGGTTATGTTTTCTTCTTAATGCAAAAAACTGACTTCACTGATGATGCCCTGCGCAAGTACTTTCAGGGACTTTGGTTAAATTTGGTGCAGTCCATCGATGTAAAGATCAGCCTGCTTTTATCCCGGTATTCTTACGTAAGTAGTTAACCAAATGGAGTCAATATTCGTTCTTGATTTTCTCAAATCTTTGCCCAGCCTATTCAATACAGTTCAAATAGTTCATTTTTCATGCATTAAAGCACTGCTTTTTTCTTCAAGTGCGAAACAAAAATGGGAGTATTGCTCATTATCCGGTCACTTTTTCATACGCCAAACAGCGCTTATAATTCCCCCCATTCACTATAAGGAATGCCAGACGGGATGAAATATCTGATCGTCGGTCCCTCATGGGTGGGGGACATGGTAATGGCACAAACGCTGTTCATTGCCCTGAAACAACAACACCCCGATGCCATCATCGATGTACTCGCTCCCGCCTGGAGCCTGCCGATCATTGAGCGCATGCCTGAAGTTCGCCGGGGTATTGATATGCCCCTGGGGCATGGCAAGCTGGGGCTCAAGGCCCGCTATCAGATGGGCAAAAGCCTGAGGGCGGCAGGCTACACCCACGCCATCGCGTTACCCAACTCGTTCAAATCGGCGCTGGTTCCCTTCTGGGCAAAGATCAAACACCGTATCGGCTGGCGGGGGGAGATGCGCTTTGGGCTCCTGAACGACATTCGCAGTCTGGATAAAAGCCAATACCCCCTCATGGTGGCGCGATTTGTCGCCCTGGCCTATCCGGAGGGTGCTGCACTGCCAGAGCCCCTGCCGATTCCGGCACTGCAGGTAAACGATAAAACCCTCGGCAAAGTCCTGCGCCGCTATGACCTGCATACCGATATACCCATTCTGGCCCTGTGCCCCGGAGCGGAGTTTGGCCCCTCCAAGCAGTGGCCAGCCGGTTACTACACTGAAGTGGCCCGATCCCTGTCTGAACAGGGGTGGCAAGTTTGGCTGTTTGGCTCAGCCAAAGATAAAGCGGTCACCGCTGCCATAAAAAGCGGCCTGCCGGATGCATTGCAGCACCACTGCCATAACCTGGCCGGGATAACGACGCTGGCGGATGCCATCGACCTGCTCTCCCTTGCCAGCGCAGTGGTCAGTAATGACTCAGGTCTGATGCATATAGCGGCGGCGCTGAATCGCCCCCTGGTGGCGGTGTACGGGTCAACGTCGCCCGACCATACGCCGCCCATGAACACCAACAGTGAAACCCTGTCAATGCAGCTCGATTGCAGCCCCTGCTTCAAAAGGGAGTGCCCCCTCGGGCATATGAACTGCATGAAGCTG
>NZ_JAHHPO010000338.1 GCF_024606365.1 Endozoicomonas sp. ONNA2 | reverse complement strand
GCTCTGGCTCCTGCATCCATGCAGTCGGCGGCAACTGCTCCTGCGTTGCTCTGGCGCCTGCATCCATGCAGTCGTGCGGTGGCAGCAATTATGATTTCATTTGGTTAACTACTTAATCATCTCACTCATTGAAATAAACCACCAGTGCCATCAAGTTAAGTGGCTGGCGATAGGGAATCCAATTGCCCTGTAATGTTGATGAATGCAAAGGTGAAAATTGACGGGCATCCGGGGAGGTTAATGTCACTTATTTGAAGACCATGAAATAAGGATTTTATATTCGCCAGGATGCGACAGACGTTCAGGCAACGGGAAGTGGAGATAGCCCCCTCTCTTAAAGCGGGAAGACCGTTGGGGTACCAGAGTCAGGTAACGAAGAGCGAGCCTCTGACACATAAGTTATCAGCAGCTTCTATCACTACATTTAAACCATTCAAATGACTCCATTCGCGGCCCACGCCGGGAGACTGTCCGAGAATAGCGCCCGATTGGGCGCCCCCGTAGAGAGGATGGCAGATAATTGAGGATAAAAAGTCGGAAATTTTTAAACCAATTTGCTGCCACCGCACGACTGCATTAATACAGGAGCCAGAGCAGCGCAGGAGCAGTTGCCGCGCAGGGCAGTCTATTCTCGGACATCCTCCTGTCTATCGATTTAACAAACAATTTAGAGCAGCCGAATCATTTTCGTCAGGGTTCACCGCGGGTCCCGCTATCAGCGCATTCACAGCCGCTCCATCTCTTTCATATGCCGCCGCTGCCAGGAGAGCCCTGACGTTTTCCATTGTCTCGCTAAAGGCTGAGTCTACTGGCTGGGTTGCCCTTTCCGTGAGAGGCGTTCTGCACACAGGACAGACGTCACCATGCTTAAGCCAAGTCACTAAACAGGATGTGTGAAAATGGTGGGCACATTTGGTAACCGATACTTTTTTTTTCCCTGCAAATTCTGAAACACAAATAGCACATTGGTCGTCTGGCTTATATTCAGTTGCAGGCTGGTAATACTTGTTGGAAGGACTTGTGGCTCCGTTCATGATTTTCACCTCAAAGCGATTGATCCTAAAAATTAGACTCACGTTACCCTTTTTAGTTCCTTGATTCTCTTTATTTTTTGTTGACGCCAGTAAATAAAGATGAACTCTCTCCCAGAGAGGGAAGACCGTTGGGGTACCGTATTATCTTCAGGTCACGGGTTACAGGCCTTTGTCACGTAGAGTTATTAGCAACTGTCAACCAGATATCTACTAAATGACTTCAGTCACGGTTCGCTGGCGGGTCATCATTATGTGCCTCTCTCCAGAAATTTAAGAAATCCGCTTCAAATTCATCTTGACTCTCTATAGACATCACCACCAGGACATTAACACCACTCGAACTCGAACGACTTCCGCCAGCTTCTACCTCTTGAAGGCTAGCCCTAACGGCTTGTATCCACCTATGAAAAATTGAGTCTTCTGGCTGGGTTGCCCTTTCGTTGAGAGGCGTTCTGCATAAAGGACAGATGTCGCCATGCGTGAGCCAAGTCTGTAAACAAGATGTGTGAAAATGGTGGGCGCATGTAGTAACCGATACTTCTTTTTCTGCGAATTTTGACACACAAATAGAACAATGGTCTTCTTTCTTATATTCAGTTGCAGGCTGGTAATATTTGCCGACAGGGCCTGTGGCTGCGTTCATGATATTCACCTCAATCCGATTGGTCACAAAGTATCTGACTTGCGTAATCTTTTTGAGTTCATTCATTCTCGGTTTTTTTTTGACGTCGTTAAATGAAGATGAGCCTCAAGACAAGGCAGCGTGAAAGCTACGCCTCGTCAACAGCCTGAAGCAAACGCAAGGCATCAACCGTTTCCCTGACATCATGCACACGGATGATATGAGCCCCGGCCCGGGCAGCCAGTATGGCTGCAGCGAGACTACCCGGGAGCCGGTCTTCTACATCCCGGTTTACTGTTGCCCCGATAAAGGATTTTCTGGACATTCCCGCCAATAGCGGCAGGCCCGGTTCATGGAAACGACGAAAGCCCTTCAGCATTTCAAGATCGTACACCGGCGTTTTACCAAACATGCCACCCCCAAAGCCCGGATCCAGTATTAAACGCTCCCTGACAATCCCGGCATTCTCACAGCGCTCCACACAAGCCATCAAATACTGGCTGACCTCGTAAACCACATCACCATAGACCGGGACGAACCCGGGCTCAGGTTGATCAACGAGGGAATGCATCAGAATAATCGGAACAGTGGTTTCTGCTGCAGCTTCCAGTGCCCCTTTGCGATGCAACGCCCGTACATCATTAATAATCCCCGCGCCCGCTTTTACCCCCTCTTTCATCACCAAAGGTGAGCTGGTATCAATGGAGATAATGACGTTGAATCGGGCCGCCAAACCTTCGATGACTGGCAGAACCCGCTCTGATTCCTCCTCTTCACTTGGCACGCCTGAAGCACCCGGCCGTGTTGACTCGCCACCAATGTCCAGAATATCTGCCCCGTCCCTGATCATCTGCTCGGCAACATTCAGCCAGTTATCGGAACAGCGGCTCCCCTGGTAAAAGGAATCCGGGGTCACGTTCAAGATCCCCATAACCCTTGGCCTATTCAGAGCCAGTATTTTCCCTGCACAATTCAACTTGAGTTCGTTATTCATGAAAACTCCTCAAACCGCTGTCCGGCGCTCTTATGCACAGATGACCACCCTGGCAAATTGATACACCAAAAACAGACAAAATACCGATGATTCATCTTGACAAATACAAAAAAGGGCAGGATGAACCTGCCCTTGACAATCACAGACCTGACCTACGATCAGTGCTCCCCGGCAGGACCACCAATCGAACCACCTGAATCTTTTCTATCACCATCTTCAGCCTTGTGGTCCAACTTTACTTCAGACTCATCCGCAGCCTTGACACCACTGCCATCGTTATCGCCCGAATCCTTTGGAGGGCGAACTTCGCGACCCGCCATAATGTCATCAATCTGATCGCTATCAATGGTTTCGTACTGAATCAGCGCCTCAGCCATGGTATCCAGCTTATCGCGATTATCGACGAGAATCTGGTTAGCGCGGGAGTAACATTCGTCGACAACCCGGCGAACTTCCTCATCAATGATCTTGGCCGTTTCACCGGAAACATTCATCCTGGAACCACCACTGCCGTAGCTTTTACCAAGAAAGACCTCACCCTCATCCTCATCGTAAAGCAGCGGCCCCAGTTTTTCAGAAAGACCCCATTTGGTCACCATGCTTCTGGCAATCTGGGTGGCACGCTGGATATCATTGGAGGCCCCGGTTGTTACCCCATCTTTTCCCAGCGTCATCTCTTCGGCGATACGGCCACCAAACAGCGAGCATATCTGGCTGAGCAGTGCCTGGCGACTCTGGCTGTAGCGATCCTCTTCAGGCAGGAACATGGTTACCCCAAGCGCCCGGCCCCGGGGAATAATACTCACTTTATAAACTGGATCATGGTCCGGCACCAACCGACCAACAATGGCATGTCCGGCTTCATGGTAAGCCGTATTGCTTTTCTCCTTGTCACTCATAACCATGGACTTGCGCTCAGCGCCCATCATGATTTTGTCTTTCGCCAAATCAAACTCTTTTTGGCCAACCGTGCGCTGGTTCGCACGTGCCGCAAAGAGCGCCGCCTCATTGACCAGATTGGCCAGGTCAGCACCGGAGAATCCCGGAGTACCACGAGCGATAACCGAAGGCTGCACATTGTCAGAAACCGGAACCTTGCGCATGTGCACTTTAAGAATCTGTTCACGACCACGGATATCCGGCAAGCCAACCACAACCTGACGGTCAAAACGACCGGGGCGCAACAACGCAGGGTCAAGAACATCCGGACGGTTAGTTGCGGCAATTACAATTATACCGTCGTTCGCTTCAAACCCATCCATCTCAACCAGCAGCTGGTTAAGGGTCTGTTCACGCTCATCGTGACCACCGCCCATACCGGCACCCCGATGACGGCCAACCGCATCAATTTCGTCAATAAAGATAATGCAGGGTGCCTGCTTCTTGGCCTGCTCGAACATGTCACGCACACGGGAAGCACCGACACCTACGAACATTTCGACAAAGTCAGATCCGGAGATGGTAAAGAACGGAACCTTGGCCTCACCGGCGATCGCTTTGGCGATCAGGGTTTTACCGGTACCCGGAGGACCGACCATCAGAACGCCCCGGGGAATACGACCACCCAGACGCTGGAATTTACCGGGGTCCTTCAGGAAGTCCACCAACTCCTGAACATCTTCCTTGGCTTCTTCAACACCGGCGACATCGGCAAACGTAGTTTTGATCTGATCTTCAGACAGCAGGCGGGCCTTGCTTTTACCAAAGCTCATGGGGCCACCACGGCCTCCGCCACCACCCTGCATCTGTCGCATGAAGAACATAAATACGGCAAGAATCACCAGAATCGGGAAGCTGGCTACCAACAGCTGCGTCCAGATACTCTGTTTTTCAATGGGCTTGGATTCAACCTGTACCTTGCCAAGCAGAAGTTCATCCATCAGTTTGTTATCTGGCACGGTAGGTGGCAGGTTGGTTTCAAAACGCTCACTGTTGTTTAACATGCCGGTGATGGTAAAACCGTCAATGACGACCTTACTGACCTGGCGATTTTCTACCATACTGATAAAGTCAGAATAAGAAACCTTTTGGGTAGACGACTGCATGCCATCGAAGTTTTTAAAGACGGTCAATAGCACCAAGGCGATTATGACCCAGAGAATCAAATTTTTTGCCATATCATTCAAGGGGCTAACCTCTCTTGAGCGTACTTGAGCCACAGGTAATCGTTGATCTTGAATACGTTCATCTGGCTCACGGTGAAATGTATCAAGCTTATCTGGAACGATACACGATCAGCAGAACGTGTGACAGTCATTGTCTTCTATCATGTTGATTAATGCACCCTATTATTTCAACGCCCGGTATTAACTACTTACCCTGAAGCCTGTGGCCAGCAGGTATACTTCTCTTGAGCGCGACCTGGATGCCGCAGGCTTGCGAGTCTGTACCTTGTCAAAGCTGGTTTTCATTTCTTTCAAAAAGGCATCAAAGCCTTCACCCTGGAATACCTTAACCAGGAAAACACCGCCTTTACGCAATACCCGCCCGGACAGATCCAATGCCAGCTCAGCAAGGTACATGGCATTGGGCTGGTCAACACAGAGTGATCCACTCATGTTGGGGGCCATATCGGAAATTACAAGATCCACCCGGTTCGCACCGATGGTTTTTAGTATTTGTTCCAGCACCGCATCTTCTGTGAAATCCCCCTGAACAAAGTTAACCCCGGCAATGGGGTCCATTGGCAGAATATCAGAAGCAACCACGCGCCCCTGATCACCCACTAGCTCGACAGCTACCTGAGACCAGCCACCGGGGGCCGCACCAAGATCAACCACCCCGATGCCCGGGCGAAAGATGTTATCCTTTTCCTGAATGTCCAGCAATTTAAAGCTGGCCCTGGACCGCCAGCCATCTTTTTGCGACTGCTTTACATAATGGTCATCAAAGTGCTCTTTCAACCAGCGACCACTGCTTTTGGATCTCGCCATAATCTTTTTGCAAACTGTCTGTCAATCAACCCATGAATTGAGCTTTCAGTAATTAACCAAATTTAAGGGAAAAACGTTTACACATGAGACTGAGCATCCCATCAGCCGATAAAGTGAAAGTTTGAGGATAATATCTTAAGTAGCTAACCATGTGGAATCGAATATTTCTGGCTACCTTGGCTGCTGCTATTCTCGGACAGCCTCCTGGCCGTAGTTATTTGACCGAAGTTTTAACGAAGCACGACTGCATGAATGCAGGAGTAGTTGCCGGGAATGTCGGCACAAGTAGCCAGAAATATATAATTTCATATGATTAGCTACTTATACGCCATGGCTGTGACACCTGAAGACAATGATTAACCCGGATATTTCATAAACTGCCCCGAATCTCGCGAACAACCATATGGATGCGGGAATCAGGGCGACGCAGGATGCCAAAGCCGAGGACGTTCTCGCTCTGAGGGATTTTGTGAGCGGGCGCAGGAGTCGAGGGAGCAAAACTCCCATAGAGCGGCAGAGGGCAAGGGAGATAGGGAGCACGTTTATGAAATATCCGGGTTAAGACTTAATCAAAAAGCCCATGTCCGGAGGTTAGCAGCATGGAAGTCAGCTTGTCATGATCAAGGGTTTCACCACTGAGTACAGAAGCCAGAATCTCACTGCCAAACAGTTGTGGCGAGAGAATGACATCTGCCTTTACCTGTCTGACTTTTTTCATATTTTTTGCATCATTGACCACCAGAACGGTCCGGATCTCAGGGTTCATTTCTCGCGCAGTCAGGACAATAAAGGCGTTTGCTGCGTCATCATCAGTCAGCGCTAACAATGCACGACATTTCATGAGACCAGCACCGTCTAATACGGCGCTATCCGTGCTGTCCCCGGAAATCAAGTCCAGCTTTTGCCCTGCTTTTTGCTCTATCTGGGAGAATTCATCTTCCGGACGCACCGTGACTACCGTTAAATTGAGTCCTCGCTGCATCAGTTGACTGATGGTTCCCAGCGCCAGGATGGATGTACCACAGACGATAAAATGTTCTGCCCTATTCATAGTCCGCTCTCTGCCTTTAACCAGTTTACCAATACCACTGCGAATTACCGGAGCAAATATCGTGGTGAGTGATGTGGCAAACACCGTGATGCCAGCAATGATCATTGACACAGTGAACAACCGGGCCGACTCTGATTTCGGAATAATGTCCCCATACCCCACCGTGGTCATCGTGACAATGGAAAAGTAGAAAGCGGTTACCAGATTATCAATCTCTGGCGCAAAACCAGTGCCAAAATAGAGTGAGCCGTAACTGCCATAAAACAATAGAATCGAGAAACTGATGATGGCAAAAATCCCACCGGCGGTGGCACTGGAGTGGCTAAAATCCCTTCCCAGCAACAGTATTCCCACAAGAGTCGCCCCACAAAACAGGGACTTTGTCCATAGCATAGGATAAAAGTGCATGGTAAACGTCAATGTAATAATTAACAGAAATACACTGACAGCCCAGGCAATTCTTGCCCGGTATAACATACCCAAGGCGTTCAGCATCAGGAATACACCAAGCAAAAACCATGGGCCATCGGCCACTTCGGCCCATTCAATATCAACCAGATTATTGATATGAAAAAGATCCAGAAGATTAACCGGCATCCCCCAGATGGTTTTAAAAATCAACACGCCATTGGTAAAAACCGCCAGGGCGGCAAATGAATGCCTGTATTCAAGCCATAGGCTCATAAACTTTTGCCATAAGTGAGTGAAATTGTCCAACGCCTCGCCCTGTACTTGGTTACCAGTTGCAAGTCTAGTACATGGTTTCCAAGGTCTTGATGTGACCAATGCATCTTTCAATTTGCTTTCGAGAAGTCGAAAAGGGACAAAAGCTCTGCATATAAAATGGATTTAACGAAAACTTATCCGGCAAAATACGGTCATACTCATCATCAGACATCGTCTATGACGATTTGTTATCAAAGCAATAATCAGGAATAGCAAACATGAGCTTGAATGCAGCCAAAAAGAAACATTTTCGAACCATCGGCCACAACCTGAACCCGGTTGTCGTTGTGGCAGACAAGGGACTGACACAGGGCGTGGTTGAAGAAACATTGCGTGCACTGAATGACCATGAACTGATCAAGGTGAAGTTTGCCATTGGTGACCGGGACATCCGCCAGCAATTAATCAGTGAAATGATCAGCGCCACAAACTCGGATCTCATTCAAACCATTGGCAAAGTTGCGTTGATTTTCAAAGCAGCCGACAAACCTGACCCGGCGCTTTCAAATCTGCTTAGAGTCCGGGGTTGAACACCAAAATGGCCACTATTGTGGCCTTTATCGAGGCTGGCCGGAAATTACTGACTCGCCACTTTTGCCGCCAGGATTGCCTGAAGCGTATAAATATTGGTCTTGCTGTTAAATTCCATCTGTGTTGGCTCTGGTTGGCCAGAAACCCATATTTTCAGTTCAGCATCCAGATCAAAATGGCCTGCAGACTCTACGGTAAACATGGTGATCGACTTATAAGGAATTGAACGATACGCCACCTTGCGCCCGGTCAGTCCCTGTTTGTCGATCAAAATCAAACGATGATTGGTCAAAACCACCATATCCCGCACCAATTTATAGGCCAGCTCTATGGTCTCCGACGGGTTCAGAATGGTTGCCAGATCCGCCATTGCTTCCCCGTTGGCCATCTCACCTGCGTTGCCCAGCAGAGCATCAAACAGACCCATAGCATTTCTCCTTACTTTTTCACAGATTGTCAGCGAGCAAACCCTAATATCAGAAGGCTGATAGCGCCGCTCTCAAGTACCAACCGTACCAACCGTACCAACCGTACCAACCCAAGTAGCCAGAGATATTCGACTCCATATGGCCAGCTACTTAAAAATTCGGTTTTTCGTGGTAGATAGCGATACTATTTACCACGCAAAAGCAGATTTTTAGACCAATTTGCTGTCGCCGCAGCAAGGCAGTCAATTATCGGAAAGCCTCCCAGATACCAGTTTAACGTAACTGTTCGCTGAAACCATATTGACCCTTGATTTCCAAGGGCTTCAAGCACAT
>NZ_JAHHPO010000337.1 GCF_024606365.1 Endozoicomonas sp. ONNA2 | reverse complement strand
GAGCAACGCAGGAGCAGTTGCCGCGTAGGGCAGTCTATTCTCGGACAGCCTCCTAGAGGGACATCGGGTATATATACGACTTTACCGAACGTGGTACAGGCAGCTTGCTGACCGCCTGTTTCATTTGCAGTCCGTTATCAGCCAGACACTTGACCAGCCGACCCCGGATGCTGGCCCGGCAGCAGGATTGGAGAGACGGCAAACGGGGCACAGAAATGAAACTCCGGATTATTTCTTTTGTCTCAGGTTTTGCACATTGCAAGGCTGTCTGCCCACTGAATTCCCGAAGGTTCGGGTCAGCCCCATTGTTCAGCAGGGTTTCGACAATAGCATTGTAACCACAGGCAGCTGCCCGATGCAGCGGGGTGTAACGGCAAATATCGGGAATATTCGGGTTAGCCCCGTAGGCCAGCAGGGTCTCGACAGTGTGATAGCGACCGGCGCCCGCTGCTCTTGCCAGAGGTGTAGCACCATCATCACGGCAATGATGGTTATTCAGGTCAGCCCCGTTAGCCAGTGCCGTCTCAACTTGCTCCTCCCACCCCAAACGGGAAAAATTCAGTAACAGGCTGTCCCAGTCCGGTTGAAGGGTTTTCGGTAACAGGGTTTTGCATATATCGAGGTGACCGTTGGCAATTGCAAATTGCAAGGCTGTCCGTCCTGACATGTCCTTGATGTTCGGGTCCGCCCCGTAGGCCAGCAGGGTCTCGACAATAGTATGATGGCCTTTGGCAGCTGCAAGTTGCAAGACTGTCTGTTCAAAAATTTTCTTGATGTTCGGGTTAGCCCCGTAGGTCAGCAGGCTCTTGACAATAGCATGATGACCATTGTCAACGGCACGTAGCAGGGCTGTTTCTCCACATAAATCCCTGATTTCCGTACCAGCCTTGTTGGCCAGCAGGGTCTCGGCCATAGCATGATGGCCATTGGCGACGGCAATTTGCAAGGCTGTCTGTCGATGACTTCCATTGCGCATGTCCTTGATGTCCGGGTTAGCCCCGCAGGTCAGCAGGATCATGACAATAGCAAGGTGACCTGCGCGAGCCGCATCTAACAGAGGAGTACTACCCCTACAGCAATGGTTCGGGTCAGCCCTATTGGCCAGTGCCGTTTTAACTTGCTCCTGCCACCCAAATCGGGAAAATGCATTTAACAGGCTGCTCCAGTTCGGCTGACGGGTTTTGGGTAACAGGGTTTTAACTACATCGAGATGACCATTGGTAGCGGCCAGTTGCAAGGCCGAGCATCCAAGCCAGTCCCTGATGTTCGGGTCAGCCCTTTTGGCCAACAGGGTCTCAACAACAGCATGGTGACCATTGGCGGCTGCACATTGCAAGGGTGTCCATCCAAACTCACACACCCTGAAGCGAAAGCCATCCCAGCTGACCGACGGGATACCGACAATAGGATGCTCACGATGGTCACCAGCTAAAGCTGCCAAATTCAGCCAGTCGGTTTTAATATTCGGGTCAGCTCCATTGTCCAGCATACTCACGACCATGGCATAATGACCATCGGCAGCTGCTTTTGCGAGTGGATTCATGATGTGACAGCCTTCTGAAGATTGATTTTTTAGCAACAGAGGTGAAGGATAGGCAATCTTGATCTTTTCTCAATATCACAATTGCTACTACAAGCAGTACAGCTTCGCCAGATACTCAGCCACCGAGTGATCATCACAATGACCAATACGCTCAAAACCGGGCAGACTGTTCACCAGTGAGGGGTCAGCATTGCCCATTACCACACCTTTACCGACGCTGGACAGCATCTCAAAATCATTCATACCATCACCAAAAGCGATGGCATCCTGCAGCCCATAGCCTTTCAGTTTCAACACCTCAGCCAGTGCCGTCCCCTTGCAAACGCCCGGTGGCATAATTTCAAAGTACTCCGGCAGAGAGTAGGTCATATAAAGCTGGTCACCATACAGTTCACGAGCCTGGTCAGATAATGGCACTAAATCAGCGTGGGATTGCGCAAAAAAGAAGATCTTCTGGATAGCCGTGGTTTTAACAGCATCAAAATCCAGGGCGACAGAATCGGTCGAACGATCATCCCGATAATAGGATATTTAGCTA
>NZ_JAHHPO010000336.1 GCF_024606365.1 Endozoicomonas sp. ONNA2 | reverse complement strand
AGAGTGACTGGCCACTTAGTCAGAAAATATGATTTCATTTGGTTAACTACTTATTGTACTTACAGCAATAAGGAGACAACACCGGCAACAATAATACAATTCCCGGTCGGTAAAGAAAAATAACGCCTGGCTCAAAAAATGACTTCTGGTTCAACAGCTATAATTGGTTTTTTTCCTTGGGAATAGCGAAGCATTGTACTGTATAAATAACCACAAGTTTTTCTTGCGGCTCTGGGTCATCTGTGTGATTGTAAAACACTTATTTTACCCAGCCATGACCCTTGCCTACATGAGCCTCACCGATAAAGATTTGTTAGCACAGACTGTTGAGATTTGGGGTAAACAGAAAGTTGCCCAAACACTTGGATACAAGCACCACTGTGAAGTAAGCGCGTGGTTCAAGTCTGACAAAGTGCCAAGCCTCACTGAGGAGCAACGCCACTTATTGACTGGCCTGTTGCCAAAAAACAACCCCGGGAAGATACCGGAGTTCCAGTTTATAGATTTATTTGCTGGTATTGGTGGGATACGCAAAGGGTTTGAAGCGATTGGCGGTGAGTGTGTGTTCACCAGCGAGTGGAACAAGTACGCCGTTCAGACCTATAAGGCCAACTATTACAGTGATCCTGACAAACACATATTCAACTCCGATATTCGGGAAGTCACACTCAGTGCATCACATCCAGTAATGGAGAAATGGGTAACTACCTATGTAGATAAGCACGTACCAGATCATGATGTGTTACTGGCTGGTTTTCCCTGTCAGCCGTTCTCTCTGGCTGGTGTTTCAAAGAAAAATGCCCTGGGCCGTGCTCATGGTTTTGAGTGCAAGACACAGGGGACACTGTTTTTCGATGTCGCCCGAATCATTGAAGTTAAACGACCATCTGCGTTTGTTCTTGAAAATGTGAAGAACCTGAAAAGTCACGACAAGGGAAATACATTTAAAATTATCACAGAAACTCTTGAAGAGCTGGGTTACTGGGTTGCTGATATGGAAAATATGACCCCTAAAGACCCTAAAATTATTGATGGTCAACACTTTGTCCCACAACACCGGGAACGAATTGTTCTCGTTGGTTTTCGCAAAGACCTCAATGTGCATGAAGGGTTCACTTTAAAGGATATTAAAAGAGAGTTTCCAAAACAGCGACTACAATTCTCAGACTTACTGGATGCAGAAGTGGATGAGAAATACATTCTTACCCCACGCTTGTGGGAATACCTCTACGAGTATGCGAAAAAGCACCAGGCCAAAGGCAATGGATTTGGCTATGGGCTGGTTGACCCAACGCAGCCAAGCGCAGTAGCACGTACTTTGTCAGCCCGTTATCACAAGGATGGGTCTGAAATTTTGGTAGATCGTGGCTGGAACAAACAGCTGGGAATAACAAATTTCCGGGATGAAACCAATCAGGCAAATCGGCCTCGAAGATTAACGCCAAGGGAGTGTGCCAGATTGATGGGTTTTGAGCAGCCCGGCGAAGCAACATTTAAAATCCCTGTTTCTGATACTCAAGCCTACAAACAGTTTGGTAACTCTGTTGTAGTTCCTGTTTTTTCGGCGGTAGCTCGATTGATGAAAGATCGGATAGTTGCAGCCAGGCAAAAAAATAAATCCAGAAAGAAAAAAAATGTTCTATATGAACCCCTTATTCAGCAGCCGTTATTGGAATCAGAAGGAGCTTGAAAATACAGTCATGGATATAGTCAGTCCTGAAACCAGAAGTAAAATGATGTCTGGGATTAAGGACAAAAACACAAAACCGGAAATATTAATTCGCAAAGCCCTTCATTCGGAGGGTTTTCGCTATCGACTGCATGCAGGAGAACTTCCAGCAAAACCTGATATATTACTGCCAAAATATAAAGCTGTGATCTTGGTTAATGGCTGTTTCTGGCATGGGCATGATTGCCACCTTTTCAAGTGGCCTTCAACGAGACCAGAATTTTGGCAAAAAAAAATAGAAGGTAATCGAGCCCGAGATATGTCAAACCTTGAGCTGCTTCGCACTATGGGCTGGCGAGTTTTAATAATTTGGGAGTGTTCTATCAAAGGCAAGGATCGATTGCCATTTGATCAAGTCATAGACTTGATCAAGAACTGGATATTAGTCGGCAATGAGTTCGTCGAAATCAGAGGATGCTCATAATCCTTGCAAAGGTAAAAGTACATCGACCTCTTCTTTTTCTTCATACAACATGGATAAGTCCCCGTGCTTGACCCTGAACTGGCACCTGTGTTTAGCTGCAGGCTTTGTCGAAATATCGTTCACTCTCGCTCCGGGATCCAAATAAATATGGTGATGTGCAATAGCTCTCAAAAAGTGTTCAAAGGTGGTGCCTGAATATAATTCAATCACATTACCATAATGATAGGCAGGAGTAGTACCAGACCTGTCCTTGAGACATTGTATATAGACGGCTTTATTATGTTTTTTCTTCCAATGCCAAAGCAGCTTTGCAAAACTCCAGCTGGCGGCAATAGTTCCTGCACTGTCAATAAGAGCTACATAGCCGTCCACATTGACAATTTTGCCAGTCTCATCATTAAAACCCTCAATAATAAACGTCAAACCTGTTTTATTTTGTCGGACATTATAGAAATGACGACCATTAAAATTATAACGATCTGCTCTTTTCTTATCTTTATAACCATAAATCTTAATAAACGACGTTATACCTTTGTCAAAATAAATTCCTCCATCAGGCTGAGGAGTTATTAAAGTCTGAGGTTTGCTTGCACACCTGCCAAATCGCTTTACTGCAAACTGTTTTACTTCCCAACCATGAAAGTCGGGGTCAGCAAAACTATTAGAAATAACTCCTAACTCAGCCTCAAGAGTATAGCCGCCACTATTAGGAGCGTTATAGTTTTGCAATAGACCATGTTGACCAAGCTTCTTTCCACTGATATATCCGGACTGATGAATCCTTCTCAACTCAGTAATCAATAATGATTTGCTTGACTGTGACTTTGATGAATCAAGCAACTGAGAAAATATGCTTGTTATTTCAACAGACGGAGTATCTAAAACTTCACTGGCAATTTTGGAATGGGGAGGAGCAAGCCAACTTAAAACGCGCCCCTCAGGATGAATACCAAAAAAGAGCACCCTGCCAATCGCACGTCCTTGTTTAGTTGGCTGCATCCATTCACTGAGATCTGCCTTGCAGCTTTTTAAGAACCCGGAAAGTCTTACCTCCGGGTACAGGGCGACAGAATCGGTCGAACGATCATCCCGATAATAGGATATTTAGCTAT
>NZ_JAHHPO010000335.1 GCF_024606365.1 Endozoicomonas sp. ONNA2 | reverse complement strand
TTCCCAGTCTGAATGAAATGATGAAGTTATTCCGGGACAATTTCCCAAGCATGCAGGATATCTACCAGATTTCAGGCTTATTCATCGCCCGGACACAGCGTGGTTGACCCGCGATTGGCTCAATCTCCTTACTAACCAGCGACTGGCCTAACCAGCCTTCGGGGTGGGACAATGGCAGCGGTGCCTTGATCACGGTTTCACTGACAGGCGCAAAACCTGTACGACAGTAGTAGTCTGGGTCGCCGTAGGTAAATACCAACTCTACGCCGGTGTCTGTCAATGTGCGCAGGCCAAAGTTGATCAATGCCTGGCCGGTACCTTTACCCTGGTAATCAGTGCCGACAGCCACAGGTGACAGCATAAAGGCATCAATGGCTATGTCAAAGGTCAACCTGGAAAAGATAATGCAACCTGCAATCTGTTCGCCCCGTGGGCGGCCATGATCCCGGGCAACAAAAACAAACAGATCGTTTTCGTCTGTTGTCTTCATAACCTCATAAGCCAGGTTGCCGACCATTGCTCCTTCCGTTTCACTTTCTGATTCAGTAAATGTCCTGGCAAAAAGGATTCTGATCTCATCAATGTCGACCGGATTGTAAACTGACAACTCCATAATGCCTCCAAATTAAAGACTGCCCGGGGCAAAGACCAGACAGTGATGTGGACAGACTATGTTAATGTGCCAGGTTTAACCTGAATTCAGCAGTTGAACCTTATAAATACCTCTGAAACCCTTGCAATCTGTAGCTTTGGAATAACCTGATTGCTCATCCAATGGTTGAGCAGTGAAATCCGACTTGGCCCCTGCATTGCACGGGCTTCAGAGCCATTTCGATTTTCAACTGCTGAATTCAAGTTTATTAAATGCTACGAACTTGATGGAGAAAATAATGGACGCAAGCAATAATGATTTTAGGCCTCCTGCTCCCGCGCAGCAAAATGAAATGCCTAATCTGGTAAAAGCCTTAACATGCTTTGGAGTGTTCGCGGGTTTTTATGTTTGCAAGCTGGATCTTGAGCGCCCCTCGGAATTTGATTATATTAATTATGGTTTTAATGGTGCCTGTGCTGCTGGCTTGCTTGGACTTTCTATTCACTATTCATTATTGACAGTTGTTGATGGGGTGCGGTTTGTTTCAAATGTTTGCAGAGGTCTGCTCGGGGCCAATAACCCTGCTGATGCCCCCACAACCCCGGCCAATCAGTCGCTGGAAAGTAACGATCCGGATAATATCGGTAGTTTTTCTGAAAACTCCGGTAATGACATTGCCCGTAAGGATTTCTTGAGACGGCATAGTGTTTAATTTGAAAACAATCTTCGGGGGGGCGAGTAGACTTCGCGTCGGTATCAGGCAAAAGTATTCGGCCAAGGGGAATTGGTAACTATTCAGCAGCCACGAAAACCATATCTAGTAATAACGAACAGAACCACTACATGTTGATTAGCAAGTCTTTAGTGCTTTTAAATTCTCACTAAAATGCCTGCAAATTGTCGAGTACTAATTTCTATTAATCAATATTGTGTAGTATTTTGTTCGTTTGGTTATTTTAAGATATAGGTTCCGAACAGTAACGGGAATTGTATATTTCTGACTAAGAAGACAGCAATACATAACCCCAGAGAGCATAGCCATAGCTATCGGTTAATCACTTATCTTACGATAGACATTAAGCATCTATCTATTAATTCCAGAAACCACGAAGCACACGAAGAGCACAAAGGAAAAGAAAAGCGCTTCTTTGTGCTCTTCGTGTGCTTCGTGGTTCCAATTCCATACGGCCAGCTACTTATATTTATCAGCATTAACGTCAATTTTCATGGAGAGTAGGCTGGTGGAACTTGATGTGCCTGACGTTCATCCATTTCCTTTCAGACCTTTTGACTTTCTTCAAGCTGGCGTTTTAACCAACTTCCTCTAAGCTGACTTATGGATGAGATGCGCTGGTATGAATAACAGAATCTCGTCTAACCGCAGCGTCCATTGCTTATCTGGTGCTAAAAGACGTTGTACTTGTATGAGACTCTCGATCCTGAGTCTGTCCGAAGAGTCGATCATATAATATATGTGCGGGATATCAGTATTCTGCATTTCTGACAGAGAATCATTACATGAATAATACTTCGTTAAATTCAACGGATTTGCCCATCTATCCAACCCATACAGATGCCGGGATAGCTAATGGCCATACCCCGGTGCATCCTGGCTCAGTTGGCTCAGTTGGCTCAGTTGGCTCAGTTGGCTCAGAAAGCTTCGCCGGATTTAGCCAGGTTAGTGAAGCAGCATCATCTTCAATGTTGCAAGACCTTCCGGACAATCCCGGGCTGATCAATCAGAGATCCAGGTATCTTTCATTTTCAGAACAGTCAAGTGCTGAGCGAGTCTCAATATATTCCGGGAACAAAATATATTCCGGGAACAATACGTTACTGGACCATTCCGAAGAGATTGCCTTTTTTCAGGCATTGCCTGATAACACACGAGGTCAACTAAAAAATTGGATAACGTCCGCTTCTGATTATTTAATCGATTATCTGGAACGTTTTTCTACAACAAAACCCGATGGTTATTTCCGTGCCATGCAACAGGACAAACCCGAAGCATTTGTTGAGATTATGTATTTTAATCTGCGCGAAGCCATTGACCAGAGCCACTCTTTTGATACCGCGCACAAGGCAGCCATGGTTCACGAAAACAAGGTGCACACTGTTCAATCCAGCGCTGACATTCCAGAAATAATGAGTTCCAGCAATGCTGAAGTAAAAATGATCGGATTGAACCATGGTGTGCAGTGGGTTGAAACGCTGTCTACTACCTACGAAATGAATACTCGCAGGCGTTGGAATGATAATTCAGCTCAGCTTATCGCCAATGGATCCTGCCTTGTTACAAACAATACCCTGTGTGTGAAGATTTTCGAGCGATCCCGGGATGGAAAATGGGATCTCAAGACAGCCCTTTTTGACAACAACGATACCGTTCGCAAAACCACACAATTCGTCAGGCCCAACAGTTGTAATGTGCTTGTCCAGGCCTATTGCAGGGTTAATGGTAAAACAGCATGGTTGGCAGAATATTGCGGAAAAAACAGCGATGGGGAATGGAGTAAGTTACCCCTTGGCGAAACTGATCGGGTTATTGTTCGTGATGTCTCTGGCGATGGCAGGTGTGCATTGGCAAGCGACGGAAATAATCTGGTTGTTTACGAACTGACGGACGACGGACCGGAGGTGAGTGTGCAGTCCGATATGAATTCGTTTTTTGCAACATTCAGTCCGGATGCCGCACATGTAGCTTTAAATTATGGAATTAATGGCGCAACGGTTTATAACCGTAGCAATCAGGGGGACTGGTCGGAGAAATATACCATCGAGGATGAGGCGAGTCGTCACGTAATTTCGGGCCTACAATATAGTCCTGATGGGTCCACCATCGCATTGAATGACTCCTACAGAATCGAGATCCACGGGCAGCAGGAAGAAGGCGCCTGGGGCAGACAAGCGGTTTTCGATGATTTTGGTGGTCAGCGTATTTTTTCAGACATTTTATTCAGCCCTCGTGGAACCCATGGCGTAATAACGTTAGCTTCTGGCAGTGACACAGGAGAAAAGGCGCAACGCATCATCGGCAAGATCAGCAATGGCTCGTGGGTGGAGAAAGCGAATGCGGCTGCTGATGGTCTGGTTGTTTTTAGCCCTGATGAGACCCATGTTGCCATTTGCACCGGTAAAGATCACCAAATAACCCTCTATGAATTAAGTGATGAAAAGGATTTGATAGAAGTCGTCACCATCAAAAATAACCAAAAGGTTCTCTCCATTCAATTCAGTGATGATGGGAGCCATCTGGTCACCGGCAGTGACGATGGAGTAGTCAGGATTTGGGGGCAATCCGGCAACAACCGGTGGAAAGAGAAGGGCGCTATTGAACGCAATGGGCCGGTACATTTTGCTCAATTCGTAATGGGAATGACCCACGTGATGGTTTGCTGCGATAACACGGCAGATCTATACGAACTGGAACCCATCATGGGTGGTGAATAAATTTCCTACTGTATTCTATAATCAGGTTCTTCATTATGCATCAAAGGCACTGACTCAAGAGTGAAAGCCTTGCCAATCGTGAGTTTTAAGTAGCTAACCGTATGATTTGAACCACAAAGAGCACAAAGGAAGCGAAAAGCTCTTTTTCGCTTGGGAAATAGACTGCCCTACGCGGCAACTGCTCCTGCGTTGCATGCAGTCGTGCGGTGGCAGCAAATTGGTCTAAAAAGTCAGAAATTTTTAGTAAATAGAACCACTATTCACAAAAAATTTCCGACTTTTTATCCTCAATTTTCTGCCATCCTCGCTAAGGGCGCTATTCCCGGACAGCCTCCTGGAGCAAAGGGACAACATGAACGACTCTCCCCGCTGCCAAGCCTTCGGCTAATTTGCACGGGCTTCATAATGCCCCGACATTACAATTATGTGCGTTTGTACAATTTTTCCCTTATCACATGGGGTCAGGAAATTCTATATCGGCACACAAATCCTTTAAATGCGGAAGACCAAACATCAGCTGCTTGACGCTTGATGGCCAATTGTAAAATTGGATATATGTTGGCGGCCCCATCATAGTGTATTCAGTTAATTCGACTTCAAAGAACTCTCCATTCTTCTTCCTTAACTCTTCAATCCCGTCCCTGAGGACCTTGGGGTTGGCTTCATATCTTTCATGCATATCACCATACAAACTACCCTCAACCGTGGTGCAGAGCATTTCCCCT
>NZ_JAHHPO010000334.1 GCF_024606365.1 Endozoicomonas sp. ONNA2 | reverse complement strand
ATCCACTGATTCGCCTCCTTGTCTTCGACCGGCGGTGCTGAAAAAGGCCTTTATTACCTGCCAGCAGGAACTTTTTTCTGGCTTGGGCATCTACAGGTCTACCTCTCGTAAAACGTCAGATTCTTCCATCCGATAACGGCTTGACTATGAATATCAACTCAGGTGCAGGTTCGACGACCAACGTTGTTATTTCTACCTCTGTCATGAAGGATACTCTGGCTTTGGCAGGTACTATGACAGGACTTGCTTTCGGCTTTCTTGTATTGTGCATGACGGTCGACGACAATTTCCTGAATCGTGCCTTATATACGGGCGCTTCTGGCGCTGTGGGAAACCTCCTCGGACAAGCGGCCTATCACGGTTGTACCGCCCTCTGGCAAGCTGCTGTGGAAATTCGTGATACCGTATCCACGTATATGAATCACCTTGGTATTACCCCCTTCAATCAGCAGGATTCTCATATTGTCCAGGCGTGTACCTACGCAGGAGCGCTCTGTGGCCTGGGTTGCAGCAGTGCCACCACAAGTCCATTACTGGTACTGGGTCCACCAGAAGAAGAGTCCATACGTGCGAGCATCCTGGTGCCTTGAACCGAATCCTGTCTGGTACAGGCTCGGTCGTGGTCGGTGCAGGTATCGGGTACCTGGTGGGAAAAGGGCTGGACTATACAGCAAAAGCAGCCTTTTCCCGTGCCGGAATGGCTGCAGAACGCCCTGGTTTGCCAACCACAGTGAGCGGGCGCCCTGCCCGTGAACATCGCTTGGTGGTAATACCAACTCCGCCCTCTGAATTTGATAGCGAGCAAGCCATTTTGGACCGCTGGGCAAGGCGGGATGTCGAGTAACAGCCGGACTACCTGTACCATCGGGTGTTGCGAGGAATTCCAACGAAGATTCAGCTTTCAAAATACGATCGCTCCTGCTGGCCGATGACCGTCCCGGAGCGACACTGGCGGATGGCACCCGGGAGGCTGTCCGAGAATGGACTGTCCTGCTGCGGTTGCGATAAATTGGTCTGAAAATTCCTGTTTCTTCGTCAAATAGCCCCGCTATTGAATCAGAAATTTTTAGCCTCAATTTCTCG
>NZ_JAHHPO010000333.1 GCF_024606365.1 Endozoicomonas sp. ONNA2 | reverse complement strand
TCGTCCTGAGCCTGTCGAAGGGCGTGTACTCCGGCCTCGATTATCGTGCCAGTCATTCTTCGACTCCGCTCAGGATGAACGGAGACCGAGTTTGAAATGTTGGAATTATTTAAGAACAATTCCTGAGTGGCTGGCCATATGGAATCGAATATTTCTGGCAATTTGACCAGAGTTGTAACGAAGCATGGATGCAGGAGCCTGGAGCAACGCAGGAGCAGTTGCCGCATAGGGTAGCCTATTCTCGGACAGCCTCCCGGTCGCCCCCATTGGTCCAACACCCTGAAAGTTCTCATTATGGGAACTTCTATGCGATCCGGGCGGCCCCACTGTTCTACGGAAATGAACTATGAAACAGAAACTTTCTTGAGCGATCAAGAACCCTCGCCCGCCGGGGCGGGGAGTGTCAGCGAATGTACTCAAACACCTTTACAACTCGTGCAACTCCATGAGTATTGGCGGCAATTGATACGGCCTCCTGTGCCATTTTGGGGGTAATGAGTCCCATCAGAAAAACCGTTCCCTGTTCCGTATTGATTTTAATTCTGTCAGCGATAATGTCTTCATTGGTGACCATTGAGGTTTTGATTTTGGTGGTTAACCAACTGTCGTTACCTTGCACCAGAATATCGGCGTTTGGACCAATTTCCAGCTCATTGAAGACATGGCGAACCTTTTCCACGCTCTGTGCTGTCTGGCCTGCCAGTTTTTTCAGGTTTTCGTTGGGCACCTGGCCAATAAGCAAGACAGTACCGTTAAAGCTGATAACCTTGACTCGTGACTCTCTCAGGGCTGGATCTGCCTTGTTGATGTTGACGGCGGTGACGGTTTCAATGGTCTGGTCATCTATCCATGATCCCCAGGTGCGTTTGCTGTTATCAATGTTGACAGGCTCTTCGTTAACGGAGTCAACGAGCGCTGCGCATCCACTTAACAAGGTCAGTAATCCGGTCAGCAGGAAGGTAGAGAGTGCAATGCCGATAGGTTTCATGGTTACCCCCCCCCCCGGGGTCATACATAGTGAAAAATTAAGGGTTGTTGGCGTTATTCAGCGGAAAACAGGAACTCATCAATCAGATCGCAAAGGCAATGAATGACCAGGGTATGCACTTCCTGAATGCGCTGTGGGCTGACGTCAGGCACCCGGATTTCCACCTCTTCCGGGTGGAGCAGGCGAGCCATGTCACCCCCGTCCTTGCCGGTCAGGGCAATTACCTGAATATTCCGGTCATGGGCGGCCTGTATGGCCTGAACCATGTTGGGGCAGTTGCCATGGGCTGAAATGGCCAGCAGTATGTCACCATCCTGACCAAGTGCCCGTATCTGTTTGGAGAACACTTCGTTGTAACTTGAATCGTTAGCGATGGAACTCATGGTCAGGCTGTCTGCGCACAATGACAGGGCGGGCAGGGCAGGGCGTTCACGATCAAACCGGTTAAGCAGCTCAGAAACAAAGTGCTGGGCGTCGCCTGCTGCACCACCATTGCCACAGGCCATGATTTTTCCCTCATTCAGCAGCGATTGAACCATCATCTCTGCTGCTTCGGCAATGATCGGAGGGAGAGCATCGGCCGAGCGAATCTTGGCGTCGATGCTGTCGGAAAAGTGTTGCGTTATACGTTCATGCATGCCTGGAACCCTGAAAACCACCCGGTTTTCCTTCTTCTGACCGCTCTTCTGAACAGCGATCAGAAGACTTCTCTGCTTTCAAGAAAACTTCTTAAAAAGCACTTTTAATCCATTTTAAGCTGTTTTGCCCTGTGGCGTCATGATTGTCAATGGATATTGCATCAAATCGACAAATCCTGTGGCTGTGCTGGCGATATTTTTGCAAATAAACGGCTGCAGTCTTGCGAATTTTATGTTGCTTGTTGCGGTCAATCGAGCTGGCTGCGTTACCGAATTGAACTTGGCTTCGGGAGCGAACTTCGATGAAAACCAGAGTGTCATGCTCCAGCATAACCAGGTCAACTTCACCGGTTTTGCAAGCAAAGTTTCGATGTAAAAGGGTCAGTCCCTGTTGTCGCAAAAACAACAGGGCGCGGTTTTCTGCATCGGCACCTTTTCTGCTACCGAGGTTGAGCTGCCAGGGCATAGAGTGCGGGAGTGGTTATGGGTGGCTTCGCACTGTTATTCAGCGAGATCTCAGGGGTTTTGGGTTTCACGATAGGCAGTGGCGTGAGTTGGCCATTTTTGAAAATTTGCCACGAGAGTTCACGATGGACTTTGCCGCTCGGGGCAATACTGAGTGATCCGGTCATTCCCGGCAATTGGCTGCCTTGCAGGTTGGCGAGTTGCTGGATTCTCGGGTAGAGCTTATAGGCATCGGCACCCAGTGCATACAGTGTGCCCAGTTGGCCTCTGGATTGTTGCCACAGGGTATTGATCTGTTGTTCCAGTGGGCCTGGCGCTCCGGGGATTAGCCAGGGCATAACAGGAACCCGGATACCGTCCATATCCTGATCCTGATTGGTATTGGTGATGCCTGAAAATGCGCTGGATGTTGCATAGACCGGCAGGTTGCGTGCGTATTGGTAGGCCAGGGCCGGCTTGATCTGCCTGGCTTCCTGGGGGTTGGCACCGATAAATACCATGTCCACGTCCTGGCGCCGACGGGTCTGGAATCCTGGTCTTTCACCCAAAACACGGGTTAGTCGTCTTGCTCTCGCTTCGCTTTGATCGGTGTGCAATAGCGAGCCAGCCAGGGCACTGAACTGTGTTCGGGCATCAAATTCGCCAGTGTCTGCGATTCGACCGCCCAGTTCTGCCCATCTGCTTGCAAAGGTGGTGCTGATTTTCTTACCCCACTCAGTATTGGGCGTAATGATAATTGCCGTGCGGTGTCCGTCCAGCCTGCCTCGTTCTGCGGCCATGGTGGCTTCATCTTCTGCAGAGAGGCCAAATTGGTAGAGGCCGGCCCGGGGGGGTGTTGGCGGTGCTACATCAGCACCAGCATCAGCTGCGGGCGGCTCAACGGCATCATCAACGTAGTTCAGGGCCAGAACCGGGATACGGTTGCTGATGTCATCGGTTAAGGATTTTACCCGGCCTTTGTCCAGGGGGCCAATAATCAGCTGCGCCCCGTCCTCAATGGCCTGAGTGGCCAAATCATTGATATCGGTGTCCCGTGTATTATAAAACTGAAGTTCCGGGAGAGATTCTCCCTGAACCATGGCTTCATAGTGAGAGGCCAGCAGGCCGTCTCTGATGGCTTCACCGACCTTGCTCAACCTTCCTGAAAGTGGCAATAGTACAGCGATTTTGTCAGGACGTCGGATGGAGCTATTCTTCAGTGCTTCAAAGTCTCCGGGCAGGTACTTGTGCGCCGGATGGTCTGACCAGTCTCGCTTCCACTGTTCCAGTCCGGTCAGTTGTTGATCCAGGCTGTGACCGGTTTGATAGATTAATGCAAGGGACAGCCAGCCTTTCAGTTGCGGTGAACGTTCCTGTTGATAGAGGTTGTCGAGACGCTTTGCCGGAACATGCAGGAGTGTTTGCCAGAAGCTGTCGTAATGGGGTTCACGTTCCGTTTCTGTCAGGTAAGGGCCCGCCAGCAGCCACTCATCCAGAGAAGCCTGATATTCACCATATCTGGTATAGGCCAGTGCTTTCAGAATATGTGACTGGGCATTAATGTAGATGCTGTCACTGATAATAACAGCTTCGCGATCAAGCCACTCAAACACTGCCCAGTCCTGGTGATTGATCTGGGCAATCTGCGCCTGCTGAACCGACAGTTCCGCCTGAATGCCCATTGGCAGTTGCTGGTAAGGCAGTTGATCCAGAATCTGCTGTGCACGAGTTGGATCTTTAGTCATCAGCTCTCTGGTGATCAATAGTGTCTGACTGGCCCGATCCGGATAACTGAGCCTCGCCGCCTCGACCAGCCGCTGGTCGATGCTCTTGATCGATTTTGTGCCTTGCACCAGTGCAGGTTGTGATGAGCAGGCGGTAATAAGCACAGAAAAAGCAAGGACTACCAGCTTTCGGGCCAGGCTGTTACTCAGAACGGTTGTATAAGTCATCATTTGCAGTTGTGGGCCAGCTCTTGGGGGTCTTGGTCAGTAGCTCGATTGTACACAAGGCTTGGAATCGACACTATAGCTTATTGTTGGTTCGAATTATTGGTATTTTACTCTTTCCGGGATAAAGTCGCTGCCTGCTGGCTGCAAAAGCATCAGCGGTTCCGGCTTTGCCGGTGGTGCCAACCGGGCTCGTGTGAGGGCGGGAAATCCTGCTAATTCAAAGCCTGGCCAGATGATCGATCAGTTTAGTGACAGATATTGTCAGATTTCCTTGCTGATTGGTCACTCAAATTTTGGTGTAGACGGACTACAATGTTCAAGATGTCCGGCAGGGGTTTGGGGTATGACTACCGTTCAGGGAAGGGAATATGGGTGTTGCAATCAGAGATGGTTATGTGCAGTTTTCGGCATTCGATGCTGCATCTCACGAATACCATACCGGGAGAGGGTCAGGCTGGCTCAGAGGGATCGCCTGTTTATTATTCTGCCGGAAAGTGACTATTCTGGAATCTGATCTGGTACAGCAAATCGGGGATTTGCGTGATACCAGATTTATCAAGTCATATTTGAACGGCAGGCAAATAGCACCCGTTGGCCCAAGCCTGTGTAAGCCCTTGCCAAAGCAGCAATTTAAAAGTAGCTGTGCTGCACGATGCCTGCAACAGGCAGCTTATGAACTTGGAATAAACAAAATACCCAACATCAAATACCCTGGATTTAATGGTCAGGCCATTGGGGACAGAAGTGTTGAAGCTGCTATTTATGGTATTGCATGCAGGCATTTCAATGATAGTGGAGATTTAAAGCAGAATCTTCCGGGAGATCTGAATAATGGTGGTGATTGCGGCCCCGTGGGTATCAAGCATGCTGCCGGGCTTCTTGGGCTTGATAGTCGCTTTTATTGCTCTTCGAGGCTTACAGAATGGTATTTTGCGCAAAGAAACCCTGCTGACTGGAAAGAAATTAAAAAATATTGTCCCGTGCATCGCACTTCACCACCCGGGTTGTGTGGTAATGAACGACTAATGTTGCATGTTTGTAATTACTCAATGCTCGGTTTTGATGACAATGCTCTCAAAGTGAGACGAGATCACTTTATTATGCAGCGGCCAGATGGAAGTTGTTATAACCCGGACGCAGGAATCGACTACCCTTCAGTAGCCGCCTACTTTAAGGTAACGGGTATGCGGCCAAGTGGCACTTATACGCTCATCAGTGCTAAAAATTCCTGGAAGGCTGTCGGACTCAAACGTCTGTAGCGAGAAATTAAGGCCAGGAGGCTGTCCGAGAATAGCGCCTGTAGCGAGGATGGCAGAAAATTGAGGATAAAAAGTCGGAAATTTTTAGTGAA
>NZ_JAHHPO010000332.1 GCF_024606365.1 Endozoicomonas sp. ONNA2 | reverse complement strand
TGAGGTTGCGGTTTACAAGATGTTTCGACCAGTGAGTGTCCACCGAACTGTCTTCTGGTATTTTCGTCATTTATACAGATAGCAGAACAATTTGGTAGTAAGCCTGCCGTGTTACCCCCGACACCATTCATCGCTTTGATCTGCTTTATGACTCAAGACTGAGGGTAAGACAAAAATCAGCAGAGAAAATTCCATAAAAAAAACAACATTTTTTCAAGACGATTGTCGTAACCCCTGAGTCAGGCTTGCAACTACCCGGCAACGAACGTTTGTTTACCAGCATTCAAGTGATGGCAACCACAAACGCTGGCAGCAATTCAAAGCCCTGATATCTGAAAGCGACCGGGTTGTTGCCACTATTACCGCCAATAATGGCAGCCGCTCCAGACAGGCAGGGCGGGATGGTTTGGTGATTACCGTTAAAGGCGTTACGCCGAGTTTGGCGCAGCATGGGGTGGAGTTTTAGACAATCAAGACCCGCCCCCGGTATCCCTATTTATTGCTCACAAAAGCAGGACGATTAACAGGCCCCATTTTCAATCAGGAGTTCCTGGCACGCGGTGTGATTTTTCCAGCTAGCCAGGTTGAGAGCCGTCTGGCCAAACTGATCCTTCTCTTTGGCCAGGAAAGGGTCAAAGAACAGCAATATCCGAATGGCCGCTTTGTGTCCTTTTAAAGCAGCTACGTGCAGAGCCGTCCTGCCAAGGTTATCCTTCTCTTTGGCCAGTAAGAAGTCAATCTCCAGAAATTTGTGGATGGCCTCTGTTTGGCCTGTATAACCAGCTGCGTGGAGAGCCGTCCAGCCATCGTTATCCTTCTCTTTGACCAGTGAGCGGTCAATCTCCAGCAATGCCATGATGGCCTCTGTTTGGTCTTCATAAGCAGCTACGTGGAGAGCCGTTCTGCCAAGGTTATCCTTCTCTTTGGCCAGGGAGCGGTCAACGACCAGCATTTTCTTGATCAACCTTGTGTTGCCAGTGCGGGCAGCATCGTGAAAATCGCGAAGGCACCTGGATCGGTCACTGTCCAACAACACCTTAGCCTTAACGGTCTCTGTGTCGTCATTAAGGGTAGAGGAACTACAGAATTTACCATTAACAACCGGTGATGCACCTTCATCCAACGGCTTCAGGCTGGATAGTGGTAAATTTTCCGATGCCCGTCCCCCTGGTAATTTTTTGATGGCATTTGAGGGGTTTCGCCCGGGTTGCTGGTTCCCGGTACATCTTTTTCTGCCTGCCATGTAGTGCTGGCCTTGCGTATCGAGCACAAATAATTCTGTTTCGGGGTCTTGGCCCATGACTTCAGACAATGTTTTTTCCGGATACTCTTCCACTTCACCTTCAGAGCCAACAACGCTGAGTACTTTTTCATCAAGATCGCAAACAACGATCCTGCAATTTTCCGTAGCTGCCATCAGGCGCAGATCAATCTGTTCCGCATATTCATTCGGCTGCCTTAACTTGGCAATTTGTCCGCTAAAAACAGCAGTGAGTGCCTTGTCAAAGTGCAGCTTACCCCTGCCTGCCAGGCACTTTTGTCCCTCAAGGTAGGACCGTGCTCTTAATTCCATAACGCTGGAATGTCTTCTAACCCTGGACATACCGTCATAAAAACAATCGCCATTGCGAACAGTCTGAACAAACTCCCGGTGGTATTTCTGTACTATGGCTGCCGCCTTTTGCTCTTGTTGGCGGATAGCTTCTATAAGCGCAACCTCGGCAGAGGAAATACAGAATCTACCATTAACAACCGGTGATTTGCGTTCATCCATCGGCTCCGGGCCGGATAATGGTAAATTTTCCAATGCCGCTCCCCCAAGGGCAGCCAAGGCTGCGTGGGTAGCTGTCTCGCCATCTTTATTTTTATCAATGGCCGTGATGGGGGCAGTGTCCAGCAAAGCCTTGACGGACGTTGTATCACCTTGACGAGCAGTTAGATGAAGAGCCGTTTCGCCATCGTTATTCTTCTCTTTGGCCAGGGAGGGGTCAATGGTCAGCAATGGCTGGAAGGCCTCTGTGTGGCCTCTGAAAGCAGCAGTGTGCAGAGCCGTATCGCCATCGCTATTCTTCACTTTGGCCAGGTAGGGGGCAATGGTCAGCAATGTCTCGATGGCCTCTGTGTGGCCTTGACGAGCCGCTGCGTGGAGAGCCGTATCGTCATCGTTATCCTTCTCTTCGGCCAGGAAAGGGGCAATTTCCAGCAATGTCCGGATGGCCCCTGTGTGGCCATTACGAGCAGCTAAATGAAGCGCTGTTTCGCCATTGTTATTTTTCTCTTTGGCCAGGGATTGGTCAATTTCCAGCAATGCCCGGATGGCCTCTGCGTGGCCTTCCTCAGCCATCAGGTGGAGAGCCCGGCCAAGGTTAGCTTTCTCGTTGGCCAGGGAGGGGACATTGGTCAGCAATGTCTGCATGGCCTTTGTGTGGCCATTACGAGCGGTCAGGTGGAGCGCTGTTTCGTCATTGATATTCTTCTCTTCGGCCAGGGAGCGGTCATGTTCCAGCAATACCAGGATGACCCCTGTGTGGCCGTGAAGAGCAGCCAGGTGGAGAGCCGTTTGGTTAATGTTATCTTTCTCGTTGGTCAGGGAGGGGGCAATGGCCAGCAATTTCTGGATGGCCCCTGTGTTGCCTTGAAGAGCAGCCAAGTGGATAGCTGTCCGGCCCATCAGTGATTCACAATAAGGTGATTTCTCGTCAAGGACGTTACTCCTGACCAGAGGAGTCAATGGCCGTAACGGTTGCCGACATTGCTTGCATTCACGTTGGTCAAGACTTTTTGCGGCCTGCTGTTCACTGTCAAGCCATTGGGTGATGCACTCCAGGTGGAAAACGTGAGAGCCCGGGCAAGAGGCCTGGACCAGTCGCCCACCCT
>NZ_JAHHPO010000331.1 GCF_024606365.1 Endozoicomonas sp. ONNA2 | reverse complement strand
TAAACGGGTCTCCATAATTTGTTATAGTTCTTCCTTCTTTTTATTCTTTTTTCTTCTAATTCTTTGAGTCTTAACTGCTCCTTACTGTCTGAGCGTTGAAATGGACTGACACTTGGCAGACTATCGGTATCATCTGCAGTTTCAGGCTGCACTTGCGAATCGTCAACCTCCGGGACTTTCATGTGCACCGACCAGGAACTTCCTATTATTGCTGAAGACAACGACAAACCCAAAGGCTCCAAACTGTCTATTAATGCCTTTGCCAAATTTCCGCCTGACCCATGACCCTTAAGTAAACATGCTATTTCTTCAGCAAATCCTGTAAATGTTTTCCGCATTTTGGTTACCGTAACGGACGTCGTACCGTCAGGACTTTCCTGCAATTCGAAGACAAAAGCCTTTGGGTTATTCTCCAGGTAGCCTTTGAGAAATGAGTAATGCCTGGGGTCTTTTTGTTGCACATAGACATTAAGAGCTTTTTCATAGGCACGGCGAAAATCAGTGATTTTTTTCTTGTATATGTCGTCAGCAGCTTCTGGATCCAGGTAACTCTTGTTAGCAAACAACTTGAGCCCTTGTTCACCAGCAGCCCGGTATTGTTTCAATGGCTTTTTTAGTACTGACGATTCTGCAATGTTACTGCCCATGTCTTGTGCCAACTTCACGGCATCGGACACGGCTTTTACTATCTTTCCTTTAAACCGCCTTTTACCCGGTTTGGCTTTCGCATCTGATTGAGTATCCGGCATCTGTTTGGAAATACTTGTACTTGATGCCGCCTGCTGACGTAGTGATAGGTTTTTCATAAACTCCGGACTCGTGAACGCTCAACAACAGTTACCAGCTTCGCCTGATCAGGCTCTGATTATAGATACTCAAGATAGTCAGGAAGCAAAAGGACGCCCATATTTTCTTGGAAGATATGGGGGTGCACTCATTTTTTTTAACCTCGCAGAGCAGGAAAATCAGCCAATCAGCAAAAAAATTTGTGGCAAACAAGAGGCCGTTACCAACCTCAACCCTGACAGAAACGGGAAAATGACACATCCGGTTCCTCATAGTGGCTGTTTCTGTGAGAGGCTGGCGCGAAAAAAAATGGGACAGTTCTGAAACTTTTTAGAAATAATCAGGTCACTCTTGTACAGAGATACTTTACCCGGGAGTACATTATGCATCCTGTAAGCTCATGTTCTGAATGTTTTTTCCCCCCCGGATATGAACCCACTTCCCTTGTCTCCACTGTAATGGGTGGATTGGCTGGAGCTGGTGCTGGTACGGCCACTGGCTGTATGGTCACAAAAAATGTCGCTTTAGAGATTCTCTCCATGGGGGTGGGTGGGTTATCAGGCGCTGTCAGTGCCATTTCAGTAGTGGCTATTTATGCTGCCTGTCGCCAAAACGGAATGAATGATACCCATACCGATGTTTACCAGCCTGCTATTCGTTCCAGGACGATCAGGGGGCTGTCATACCGGATACGCACAAATGCTTCTGTAGTAACCGATCAACCGACCAGAACACCCAGAGAGGCCGGGCCAATCAATACGACAACCATGTTACAGTTTACTCACCCATTTCTCCCGCCATACACGCCATACCCTCCGGAAGCACCGCCGCTATACTCTTCAGGAGCGTCAGGGCCAAACCCTTCAGAAGCGCCGCCGCTATACTCTCCAGAAACGTCAGGGCCAAACTCCCCGGAAGCGCCGCTACACTTTTCAGAAACGCCAGAACCAAACCCTTCAGAAGCTCCACCACCATACTCTCCGACAGCCTGATGACAACCCACCATCAGGCTATTTTGCCCGGCGTCCCGAAACCTGGCCATCAACTGTCGACAATTATTGAACTTTACTTGCTGAATTGTGTCTGAATAAGACATCAGAAAACTCACTGTGGAGTTATGAGTGGAACCAGTCACTGCATCAGTTACCAATCAGCAGAAGCCTGAATGCTGGATATGTCTCGGAGAATTGGCAGGCAAGTTTCATGACTTTGTCTTGACCCATTGTTGCAAAACCATCGTTCACACCCGGTGTCTGCAAGATTGGAAAGAACAAAAGCAAAGCCTGGTGGGCAGAAATATCTGCGAGGTCAAACCAAACCATGCTTATCTGCGATGCGGGGTTTGTGGGCACAATGCCCTGCCATTGGTAAATTTGGACACTATCGTTTACAGCAACAGCAAGAGCACCAGCTACTGTAAGTCAGATCTTGCTGAATACTTGCAACAGTATATTGCCAGTAACCAGGCAAACAGTTCTGGCGACGATCAGTCTGGCGCAGGGGCCGTCAGTAACCGCACCATCGCGACCCTGGCGCCAACGGCAGGCCCGCCCGCAGGCTCAGCCAATGATGCCACCAGCAGTGATGGCAAAATTCCTGATTTGCCGACCCTGGTCAGGCTGGGGTTGAAGCGTCGTCACGACGATATGCGTGCTGGCATTCAAGAGCTACTGCAGGTGCAGGCCTGTGTCGTTGGCGATCAGGCCATGCTTGAGGAAATAGCCAATCAAGATCCGTCAACCGTGTGCAGCAAGCAGGAGGCGGTCATGTATTGTGGAGAAGCGGTCCCTCTGGTTTCGGTGGCTGCTGAACATAATCAGACAAGCTGTGTCAAGACGCTAGCCAATAAATCCGAGTATATGTTTTCCTGGTCATTCAAGGACGCTTTGGATAATGATGACCCCAAAACACTGGCAATGCTGGTCCAATGCGATGATAAAGGGCTCTCCGGGAAATATTTGGTGCAGGCAATTGAACAACGGAAGAGCAAAAATGTGCAAATGCTGTTAGCCGCAGGTGTTGATCGTAACATGGCAGTTATGGAAGTCATTGATCATTACCAAAGTGCGGAGACAATAAGCTCTTTGATCGACCTCGGTTTCAGTTGCGGCCAGATTATTTTTATGGCCGCACAGGCAAACAACAGGAGACTCCTGAGAGATTTAACGCAACTGCCTGAACTGCGCAGAATCTTCGGGCATGCCGATTGTGTTGAGGCTACCATCCTGGCGGCCCAACAGGACAACCATGCCGCGTTGCGGGCGCTGACAGATATCGTGCCACTGGAAGAAGCGCTGTGCGCCAGCGTCGGAGATCAGAACGAAGCAGCCATTGCTGCGCTGCTCAACGAAGGGGCGTGTTATGCAGACGCCTTGTCCCATGCTGTCTCTACCAGCCAACGGGCAGTGTTTGATCAATTACTGATCAGAAACACAGGCGACTGCGGTTACTTCCTGAGGCTTGCGGCGCAAAACGGGGATGCAGAACTGGTGGATGCCCTGCTCGATGCCGATGTTGGCGACATCGATAGCCACACGTACGCTGACACGCCACTGGCCGTTGCTGCCCGCAATAGCCATGCTGAGGTAGTGAAGCTGCTGTATTTCGCCTTGCCACCTGAGCGGCGAGTCGATGTTATAGCCCAGGCAGTGGTCGGTGGCACTGAAACAGAATTGCAATCACTTCTGGCTACCTGCGAAGACGCAAAACAAATGTTCCATTTGATGCGGCGGGTAATCGATTATGTACTTGATCACCCTGACTATGGCCAACCAGTCATCAGACAATTGTTACGCAAGATTCATACCGGTAAAACGGCCATAATTCTTTCTGAAGCCCTTGACAACAAAGATTATAAAACGCTGGCAACCCTGCTGGCTGCCGGAGCCGATGCCAATAC